>JACQYS010000017.1 GCA_016208105.1 Desulfovibrio sp. | reverse complement strand
TTATATATCATCAGGAATTTCCTGGTGGCCCCAGAGGAGGGGGTACACCCGATCCCATTCCGAACTCGGAAGTTAAGCCCTCCATCGCCGATGATACTGCTAGGACCGCTAGTGGGAAAGTAGGTCGCCGCCAGGATCCTTCTAAGAAAGGCCCGCACAAAATGCGGGCCTTTCGCTTTTGGAAAACACTTGCGGTAAAGGAGAGAGATATCTTTCGCTTTGCTCCTTAAGACCGAAACGCTATCCCAGAACCCCAGTGCCTTGCCTTATCAAATAGCGAGAACGCAACACAATGAACGCATCCTCATCCTCCAAAGCAGGTCACATCAACCCCTTGGGGCTGGCATGTGCTGCAGGAGGAGCATCCCTCTGGGGCCTCTCCTTCGTGGTTCCCTTGTTCATGCCAGGTATTTCCGCCTGGGACGTCTCTCTGGGCCGTTACCTAGTATTCGGGACATTGGGGGCGTTCTTTGTACTGCGTGCGAAGCTGGGGGGCTTTACGCTCACAAGAAGCCAATGGATCAAGGCCTTCGTCTTCGCTGCTACCGGATATTACGGCTGTTACACGGCACTGGTTTTCGCCATCGAACTCACAGGACCAGCTCTGCCCACCCTGGTCATGGGCCTCACCCCCGTAAGCGTGGCTGTAGTAGCCAATTTGCGCACCAGGGAAGTCCCTTTTGCCCACATGCTTCCTGCGCTGGGAGTTTTGGGGGGCGGACTTCTTCTGGTCAATCTGGCCAGGCACGGCCAGGGTCTCGCGGCCGACAACCTGTGGTGGGGTATGTTCGCGAGTCTTTTGGCCCAAGGCCTCTTGACCTATTATCTGGTGGCCAACATCCTGTTCCTGAAAGCGAATCCTCGCATCACACCCTTAGCTTGGGCCAACGTGACAGGAGCAGTCTTGCTGGTGTTCTCAGCCTCGGCTCTGATCCTTCGTATTATCTGTTTGGGTGGGCAGCTGCCCTGGCATGGAACGCAAACCACGTTGTTCGGTTATGCGATGGGGAGCGTGGTCTTAGGGCTCGGAGTGTCCTGGCTGGGCGGGACACTCTGGAACAAGGCCAACGCCATGCTCCCAGCCTCCGTGGCCGGACAATGTATCGTCTTCTGGCCGATCTCCGGAATCATCTACGCCTGCATAGTGAAAGGCGAGTTCCCAGGAGTATGGGAACTGCTGGGCATGCTCATGGTCTTCGCTGGCGTGGTGTGGGGGCTCAAAGCCGCTCGGTCTTCCAGGCGATAACCACCAGATAGAAGAGAGAGAAAGAACTCAAACGTGCTTCAGGGAGCATTTTGAGTTCATACAATGCCTATTTGCGAGGCATGTAGGTGAGCAGAAGGTCCTGTCCGCTGGGGCGGACGTCGGAGAGCCTCAGGCGGAGAGCCTGATCCATTGACTCGACACTTGCTCCGGAAAAAACAGGGATGGCCTTGGCATCGCCAAGCACCTTAGGGGCCAGGAAATAGAGAAATTCGTCCATCAGGCCTTGGGTAGCCAGAGACAAGGCCAGTCTGCCCCCGCCCTCGCAAAGGGTTGTATAACAATGAGCTTCAGAGCGGAGAAGGGCGAAACCGGCAGCGAGGTCGAGACGCTCCCCGGTGCTCGGTAGTTCCCATACCCGGACCCCCATCTCGCGAAGAGCTTCGGCGCGCACCGAAACCGAATTGGCCAGATCAGTCCAGAAGATGGTCTGGCTGGCCCGTTCTCTCAACAGCGTCAATGCTGCAGAAGGCTCAGGCAACAAAGAGGTGACAACCACAGCCAGGGGCTGGCGGTCGATCTGCTGGGTCTCGGACCTGGCCGTGAGTTGGGGATTGTCCTTGCGAAGGGTTGCGCCACCCACGATGACGGCGTCCACCCTGGTGCGCAAATCATGAACCTGCGCCCGGGATTCCGGCCCGCTCACCCAGGCGGAATGGCCGCTTCGGGAGGCGATTCGTCCGTCCAAGGTGGCAGCCATCTTGAGGATGTTATAGGTGCGGGGAGTGAATTGCCACACGCTGAAATCCGCGATCAAGTCCTGGCAAGCTAGCTCCAAGACTCCCACAGTCACGTCAACCCCGCGTTGGCGCAAAAAGTCGGCTCCTCCGCCTTCCACCTTGGGATTAGGATCGGCGCAGCCCACGACCACTTTCTTTATGCCAGCAGAGAGTACGGCCTGGGTGCAGGGGGGAGTTTTGCCGTGGTGGTTGCAGGGCTCAAGGGTAACATACAAGGTACATCGGGAAGGCTCCACACCCTTGGCTGCGGCATCGTACAGGCAATTCACCTCGGCATGCGGCCCGCCGTGGCGCTCATGCCAGCCTTCGGCCACAATGGCGCCATCGCGAACGAGCACCGCTCCGACGCACGGGTTTGGCGCTGTGGAACCTTTGCCCTGCCGGGCAAGTTCCAAGGCGCGGGCCATGAAGGCCTCGTCAGAAGTTTTCGGGGCGTGGCAGGGTATCAAAGTTCACTCCGGCTTCTTTCAGCATATCGCGGGAAAGATCGTCTGGGTAGCCCTCGGCATAATGAATGTTTTTCACACCGCAGTTGATGAGCATCTTTGTGCAGATAATGCAGGGCTGCGTAGTGCAGTAGAGGTCGGCACCGGTGATGGACACGCCGTGGGTGGCCGCCTGGATGATGACGTTCTGTTCTGCGTGCAGCCCCCGGCAGAGCTCATGGCGCTGGCCCGAGGGGATGCCAAGTTTGTCGCGCAGGCAGCCAATGTCCAGGCAGTGAGCCGTTCCGGCCGGGGAGCCGTTATAGCCGGTGGCCAGGATGCGTTTGTCTTTGACCGCGATGGCTCCCACCTTGCGACGCAAGCAGGTAGAGCGTTCAGCCACCAGGAAGGAAATGCGCATGAAATATTCGGGCCAGGGGAGGCGTTGGTCCATTGTGTGCGAATTCTCCGTGTTTTCCTGGAAAGTGCTGGGCGTCGCTGCGGTTGTCAAGCAAAAGGCCGCGCAGCAAACGCAGCGCGGCCTGTAAAAGAATGAATCGGTCCAGAGTTACCAGGCGAAAAGCGGGTACTGCCGGGCGAACTCTTTGACTTCCGATTTGATAGCCGCAAGCGTGGTTTCGTTGTCTTTGGCCAAGATGGCCGCGTCGATCCAGGCCACCACTTTCTGCATCTCGGCTTCTTTCATGCCGCGAGTGGTCAAGGCTGGTGTGCCCAGGCGGATGCCGGAGGTGACGAAGGGAGAACGAGTCTCGAAAGGAACGGTGTTCTTGTTGGCGGTGATTCCGGCAGCGTCCAATGCGATCTGGGCTTCCTTGCCGGTGACGTTCTTATTGTTCAAGTCCACGAGCATAAGGTGGTTGTCCGTGCCGCCGGAAACCAGGTCATACCCCAAAGCGACCAATCCGGAGGCCATCACCTTGGCGTTTTTGACCACCTGTTCCTGGTAGGTTTTGAATTCAGGACGCAGAGCCTCGCCAAAGGACACGGCCTTGGCCGCTATCACGTGCATGAGCGGGCCACCCTGGATGCCGGGGAAAATCTGGGAGTCGATCTTCTTGGCCTCTTCCTCGCCAGCCAGGATGAGCCCTCCGCGGGGGCCGCGCAAGGTCTTGTGGGTGGTGGAGGTGGTGAAGTGCGCCTTGCCGATGGGCGAAGGATGCTGTCCGGTGGCCACCAGACCGGCGATGTGGGCCATGTCCACCATGAGGTAGGCGCCAACCTCGTCGGCAATGGCCCGGAAGCGGTCGAAATCGATGGTGCGGGGATAGGCGCTGGCCCCGGCGATAATCATCTTGGGCTTATGTTCGCGAGCAAGCTTTTCCAAAGCATCGTAGTCGATGGTCCCGGTTTCCTTCTTTACGCCATAGAAGACGACCTTGAAGAAACGGCCGGAAAAGTTCACCGGGCTGCCGTGGGTCAAGTGCCCGCCGTGGGAGAGATCCATGCCCAGGATGGTGTCGCCGGGCTGGAGCACGGAGAAATAAACACCCATGTTGGCCTGGGAACCGGAGTGGGGCTGAACGTTGGCGTAGTCGCAGCCGAAAAGCTCTTTCACCCGGTCGCGGGCGAGATCCTCGGCTACGTCCACAAATTCGCAGCCACCATAGTAGCGTTTGTGCGGGTAACCCTCGGCATACTTGTGGGTCATGACCGAACCTTGAGCCTGACGCACTGCCGACGAGACGAAATTCTCCGAGGCAATGAGTTCCAGACAGCTGACCTGGCGGTCGATTTCCTGAGCAATAGCGTTGGCGATCTGCGGGTCGCGGATGAATATTTCGTCCATGGTGACTCCTTTGCCTTGGAAAAGGGTAACGGGCTTAGCCGGTGGTTCACCTGCAAAGCCCGTTAGGATTTATTAAAAAGAGCACAGAGGGACTTGTCAGATGAAAGTCCCTCAAACTCCTACTCGACAAACTTCTTAAATACCAGACACGCGTTCGTCCCGCCGAAACCAAACGAATTGTTCATAATGGCTTTCACTTCGCGCTTTTTTGCCTTATTCGGCGTGTAGTCGAGATCGCAGGCCGGGTCAGGGGTGTCGTAGTTTATGGTTGGGGGTACGACGCTCTCCAGGATCGACTTCACGGAGAACACGCTCTCGATGGCTCCAGCCGCGCCCAGGCAGTGGCCGATCATGGATTTGTTGCCAGTGACGGAGAGCTTGTAGGCGTGGTCGCCGAATACGGTCTTGATAGCCTGGGTCTCGCACTGGTCGTTCAACTGCGTGGAAGTGCCGTGAGCGTTGATGCTGTCGATCTGCTCAGGCTTCATGCCTGCCTCGCGCAAGGCAGCGGCCATGGCAAGGGCGGCTCCTTCACCGCTCTCCGGCGGGGCGGTCATGTGGAAGGCGTCGCCAGAAGAACCGAACCCAGCGACTTCCGCAAGAATCTTGGCCCCGCGAGCCGTGGCGAATTCGAGCTCTTCCAGAACCAGGATGCCGGAGCCTTCGCCCATGACGAAGCCGGTACGGTCCTTGTCAAAGGGGCGCGAGGCCGTGGTGGGGGAGTCGTTCTGGGTGGAAAGAGCCTTCAGCGCATTGAAGCCGCTCACGCCCAGAGGGGCGATGGTGGATTCCGCGCCGCCGCAGATCATAGCCTTGGCGCGGCCAAGCATGATGTCGGTGTAGGCATAGCCCACACCGTGTGCGCCGGAGGCGCAGGCTGTGGTGGTGCAGGCGTTGGGGCCCTTTGCGCCGGTAAAAATGGCTGACTGGCCTGCCGCCATGTTGGCGATGAGCACCGGAATAAAGAACGGCGACACCTTGCCGGGGCCGCCGGCAAGCAGCTTCTTGTGCTGCTCTTCGATGGTGTGCAGGCCGCCCAGGCCGCAGCCGATCTGGGTGCCCACGTGCGGAGCCAGTTCCGGGGTGATCTCCAGACCCGCATCTTCCACGGCCATCAGGGAAGCGACCACCGCGTACTGGGAGAACAGGTCCAGGCGGCGGGCCTGCTTGACAGGTATGTACTTGGAGGGGTCGAAATCCTTGATCTCGCAGGCAATAGTGGTATCGAACCCGGTGGCGTCGAAACGGGTGATCGGACCCGCGCCAGAAACGCCTTCCAAAAGATTCCGCCAGCTGGTGGCGAGATCGGAGCCGATGGGCGTGACCGCGGCCATGCCGGTGACGACGACACGATTAAGCTTCATGGGCATTGGCACCTTGAGGAAAAATAGGCGGCCGGGGTAAGGCCGGCCGCCGCGGCAATATTAAGCCTGTTTGGAAGAGACGTAATCGATGGCGTCCTGGACCTTGACGATCTTCTGAGCGTCCTCGTCAGCGATCTCAACGCTGAACTCCTCTTCCATAGCCATGATCAGCTCGGTGAGGTCGAGGGAATCAGCGCCCAGGTCGTCCACGAATTTGGCTTCGGGCTTGACCTCGTCGGCGGAAACGCCCAGCTGGTCCACGATGATCTCTTTCACTTTCTCGGCGACGGACATGTTTCTCTCCTTCGAATAAGCGGGTGGTTGTTTTTATTAGCGGAAAAGGCCGCCGTTGACGGCCAGCACCTGGCCGGTGACGTACGCGGCCTCCGGCGAGGCGAGATAGGCCACGGCCGAGGCGACATCCTCGGGGGTGCCCATTTTTTTCAGCGGGATCTGTTCCAAAAAGGCCTTGGTGACGGCTTCGGGCAAAACGGCAGTCATGTCGCTTTCGATAAGCCCGGGCGCCACCGCGTTGACCGTTACCCCGCGCGGAGCAAGCTCCAGGGCCGCGGTTTTGGTAAGCCCGATAAGGCCGGCTTTGGCAGCGGAATAGTTGGCCTGGCCAGCATTGCCGGACTGGCCCGCCACGGACACGATGTTCACGATACGGCCGCTGCGGCGTTTCATCATGATCTTGGCCGCTTCACGCAGGCAGGTGAAAGCCCCGGTGAGGTTTATGCCGATGACCCGGTCCCAGTCCTCATCCTTCATGCGGATGAGCAGACCGTCCTTGGTGATGCCGGCATTGTTCACCATCACCTCGAGTTCGGTCTTGCCCTCGATGTGCTCCTTGAAAAACTCGACCACAGCGGTGCGGTCGCCAACATCCAAGGCCAGGGCCTGGGCTTCGCCCCCTTCGGCCATGATGTGGGCAGCAACGGCTTTGGCCTCGTCAGGCTTGGAAACGTAGGTGAAGATCACGGAGTAGCCGGCCTTGGCCAATCGCTTGGCCACGGCCGCGCCGATGCCGCGCGATCCACCGGTGACAAGGGCGGTGAGACGGGGGGGATTTTTCATGATGGTTCCGGTATGAATTGAGGGTCCCTAACTCAATTGTATAGCAAACTCAAACGTCATTTTCTAGACGAAATTGAGCAGCACCGCGCCCCAAGTGAAACCGCCGCCGAAGGTTGTAAGCAGCACCTTGGAACCGGGTTTGACGCGTCCCTCGGAAACAGCGTCCGACAATGCGATGGCGACAGAGGCGGCGGACGTGTTGCCATACCGGTCCACAGTAACCATGACCCTGTCTCCAAAAATTTTCAAGCGTTTGCCCACGGCTTCGATGATGCGCAGGTTGGCCTGGTGGGGGATGAAGAGGTCGATGTCATCCATGGACAGACCGTTTCTCTCCACGATCTCTTCACTCACCGAGCCCATGGAGCGCACGGCATTTTTATATACCTCGGGCCCGTTCATTTCGATGAAAAAATCGTCCTGGATGGTGTCGCCCAGTTTGAGAGGCCAGCCGGATCCGCCACCCTTCACCGTAAGCAGGGGCCAGAGAGAACCGTCGGACTTGAGGATGACGTCCTGGATGGCAGCCTGGCCAGGCTTGGGTTCCTTGTCGGAGAGAACGATGGCGCCGGCTCCGTCCCCAAAGAGCACGCAGGTGCCCCGGTCGGCCCAGTTGGTGCGGCTGGTGGTAACCTCGGCGGCGGTGACCAGCACAGTGGACCCCGGCCTCAAAGAGAGAGCGCCCATGGCCGTGTCGATGCCGTAGAGAAACCCCGAACAGGCCGCGTTCATGTCAACGCAGGCCCGGCCTTTGATGCCGAGCTTTTCCTGCAGCACGCAGGATGCCGGGGGGCAGAACGCGTCCGGGGTGAACGTGGCGTAGTAAATGTGCGTGAGATCCTGGGCGTCGCGGCCGGCATACGCCAGGGCATTCTTGGCGGCCTTGACAGCGAGGTCGCTGGAAGACTCGCCAGGAGCGGCGATGTGACGCTCCTTGATGCCAGTGCGGGTGGTGATCCAGTCGTCGCTGGTGTCGACCATGGTCTCCAACTCGGCGTTGGTGAGCACGCGATCGGGTACGTGACGGCCGAAGCCTTCTATGGTGAAGCGTCCGTGCATGTGGGGGTCTTTTATTCGGCGTGGGCCGAGCGTTTCACGAAGTGAGCGAAATCTTTGTTGGCCGCGAGTCCCGCTTTGAGCAGGTCAGCGGCTTCCAGGCGAACCAAGGTTCCGGCCATGTCCACCGCGTTGGCGATGGCCTTCAAGTTGGACGCGCCGTGGCTGACGATGACCGTGCCTTGGAGCCCCAAGAGCGGCGCCCCTCCGTATTCGGCGTAGTCCATAAGCCTGGAGAACCGCTTGAGGGCCGACAAGGCCAAGGTGGTGCCTATCTTGGCGAAGAACCCGCGCCGGAGTTCGCCTTTGAGGAGCCTTCCCAGCGACGAGGCCAAACCTTCGCCCAGCTTGATGGCCACATTGCCCACGAAACCGTCGCACACCACCACGTCCACTTCGCCGGTGAAAAGGTCGCGCCCTTCCACGTTGCCGACAAAGTTGAGGGAGGAGTGCTTGAACAACTCGAAGGCTTCCTTGGCTAGCTGGTTGCCCTTGCCTTCTTCCTCACCGTTGGAGAGGATGGCCACTTTTGGATCCTGGATGTGCAAGAGCACCCGGGCCATGACGTCGGCCATGATGCCGAACTGCAAGAGGTTGTGGGCCTTGCAGTCCACGTTGGCACCAGCGTCGATGAGCACGCACGGGGTGCGCTCAGTGGGCAGGATGGTGGCCAGAGCCGGGCGGTCCACGCCTTCGAGGCGGCCCAGGGTGAAGAGGCTGCTCGTGAGCACCACACCGGTATTTCCGGCGCTGATGAGCCCGTCGGCCTGACCGTCGCGGATCAGGTTGCAGGCCACCTGAATGGAAGAGTCCTTCTTCTTGCGCAGGGCCTCGGTGGGCTTGTCGTGCATGTCGGCCACTTGGCTGGCATGAACGACTCGAACGACGATACCCCGCGTGTCGAGTTTGGAAAGCTCGGCAGCGATTCGGGGTTCGTCCCCCACCAAGAGCAGGTCGAACTGCTTGCGCTTGGCGGCCTGGACAGCGCCGGGAACTACCACGTGGGGACCGAAATCCCCTCCCATGGCGTCCACGGCGATGCGGGGCCTGCTAGGACTGGGGTTCATCCCGCTTGAGAACCTGACGGCCCTTGTAGGTGCCGCAGCTGGGGCACACCCTGTGGGGCAGGGTCGGCTCTCCGCAGGAGCACAGGATGACGTTGGGAGGGGTCAGAGCGTCGTGTGACCGGCGCATACCCTTGCGGGACTTGGAGATTTTCTTTTTGGGGACGGCCATTTCCGTATACCTCTTATTTAAGCTTTGTCTTTCTTGACGATGGTAAGCCCGCGCAACGCAGCCAGCCGCGGGTCAAGATCCGCCCCGCCGCAGCCGCAGGGCCCGGCGTTCAAATCCTGCCCGCAAGACGGACAGAGGCCCTTGCAGTTTTCGCCGCACAGCGGCTTCACCGGCAGGGCCAACACGAACTCTTCCCAGAGCATGCCGCCGACGTCAAGCTCAAGTCGGCGTCCTTTCCTTCTTATAAGGGACGGTTCCAGGACTTCGGCATCCGGGAGCGGTTCTTCTTCAAAAAGGTCGAAACTCTGGTCGATTTCCACCAGGACATCCCCTGCGCAACGGTCGCATGGGGCGGACACGGCTCCGGTGAGCTTGCCCCGCACCAGCGCCCCGCGCAACTCAGGAATGACCATGAACGTGGCCGAAAGCTGCTTGGCAGGGGTGACGTCCAACTTGAATTCACGGACCCCGTCTGCCCAGAGCTCCTGGTCGTCGACGACGAATTCACGGCCATCAGCCGGTATGTCGGTTATGTCCAGCCAACGCTCGGCCATGGTTCGCCTCCGGGAAACAACGGTGAGTAATCGCGCCCCCGGCTTCTGTCAACAAAAAGCTTGCCAGGGCAAAAAAGTGCGTGTAAGCACAGCTTCCCTTTCGATGAGTACTTTATTCCCTGGGGTTTGTCCCCGTTGGAGGTTCGATATGGCCAAGGTTTGCGAAAAGTGCGGCAAAAAGCCCCAGACCGGAAACAACGTTTCCCATGCCAACAACAAGTCCAAGCGCCGCTTCGAGCCTAACCTGAAGCAGGTTCGCGCCGTGAAGCCTTCGGGCGAAGTGTGCACCATGACCGTGTGCACCCGGTGCCTGCGCTCCGGTACGGTTGTGAAGCCCGCCGTGCGCGAAAAGGCCGAGTAGACACTTCCAGGTTTTGATCCAGAAATTCTAAAGGCCGGACCGGGAGAACCCGGTCCGGCCTTTTCCTCGTTCCAGACGTCAGTGCAGCAGCTATGGTTCTTCAGCAGGCCAAAGCCCCTTCGATGATCCTTCCGTCCTCCATGACAACCACCCGTCCGGCCAGCTTGGCGTAGCCCAGGTCATGGGTGACCATCACCAGCGTCACGCCTTCCGTGTTCAGGTCCCGCAGAAGTTCGATGATGCCGTCGCCGTTTTTCTTGTCCAGGCTGCCGGTGGGTTCGTCCGCGAACATCACGCCCGGGCTCTTCACCAGGGCGCGGGCTATGGCCACCCGCTGCTGTTCGCCCCCGGAGAGTTTGCCAGGGAGGCGGTCTTCCTTGCCGGAAAGGCCGACCCGGTCCAGGCATTTGGCTGCCTTGATCCGGATGTCCTCGCTCACGGGCTTTAAGGTGTTCATGTAGGGCAACATAACGTTTTCCAGGGCCGTGAGATACGGAAGCAGATGGTGCAGCTGAAAAATGATGGAGAAGTCCTTGTGGCGCAGGCCGTTGATCTGGCCTTCGCTCATGGCTGAGACCTCTTTGCCCTGGTAAACAACCTGCCCGGCGTCAGGCTTCAGAAGCGTTGAAAGCACATTGAGCAGAGTGGACTTGCCCGATCCCGAGCGTCCGACCACGCAGGCGAACTCCCCCGCTTCGATGTCTACGGACACGTCGCGCAGCACCTGGGTGTCGCCGAAGGTTTTGGATACGTTTTTGGCTTGAAGCATGGTCCTCTCTCCTAAAGCATTACCAATGCCTGGCTGGGGTCGGTGTTGGCGGCCTTCCACGCGGGGATGACCGAGGACAGGCAGGAAATGACGGACACGCCGGCCAGGGTAACGGCCAGGTGCCAGGCTTCCATTGTGAGATCAGCCTCCTTGGCCATCTGAAGCATGTCCATGACCTTGAAGCTCACCCCGAATCCGCCGAAATAACCGACCAGACCGGCCACAACCCCGATGATGAGGGCTTCCATGCAGAAGATGGAGAACACCGAGGAGCGCGAGTAGCCAAGAGAGCGCAACACACCGATTTCATGCTTACGCTCGTTCACCGAGGCCAAAAGGGACAGGGCGATCATGAAGCAGGCCGTAAGCAACAAGATGACGCTCACGATAAGGGCCAGGTGCTGCACGAAGTGGATGGTGTACATGCGGCTTTTGACCACTTTCTGCATGGCCACGATGTCCACGTCCGGTATGGTTTGCTGAATCTGGGCCACGATGTCGTCGATAGGGCAGCCGGAGCACAGCGCGGCCACTTCGGCGAAGTGGATCTGTCCGGGCTGCCCCAGGGCCTGCTGCAAATCCTCGATGCCAGCGAAAATCACGTTGTCGTCTTCCGATCCGGTGGGAGTGAGCACCCCGGCCACGGTGAAGTCGCGGCCCTCGGCCCTAAAGACGTCTCCGGATTTTATCTCCAGGGTCTCCGCGGCTTTGGAGCCAACCAGCACTTCGCCGGGCTTGTCCGCCGGGCGGCCGTCGAACCCCCAGTAGTTCTTGATCAACATCTCTTCAGGCCAGTCTACGCCGATCATGGCCACGGGCTTGTCCTTCACCTTGGTCAGAGCCAGGAACTTGGGCGCCACTGAGGCGATGCGTTCCTTGAGCTCTATGGTGCGGACCTTGTCCACCTGCTCCCGGGTGAGATGCCTAACGTCAAAGGAAACATTGCCCAGGCTGAACCCGCCGTAGCCCACGGCCAGGGTGTCCACTTTGGGCTGAATCATGATGTTGGCCCCGTAGGCCGTGAGTTTTTTCTCCATGGAGTCGCCCACGGCTTTGGACACGTAATTGAGGGCCACCACGGAACAGATGCCCGCCGCGAAAACCACCGTGAGCAACATGGTGCGGGTGAGCTTTCGCCGCAGGGTGCGGACCGGCAGGGTAAGCAGGTTCATTCGTCTGTCCTTACTTGAAGTACTTGACGCCAAGTGCCAGGTCGGACTTGGCGATAATCACGTCCGAACCTTCGACCTTGTTCGGCAGGGGATGTGGGTTGCACCCGCCCTTGACCAGACCCACGCGAGAGACGTGGAACTTCTGGCCGCAATTGACGCACAGCATGAATTCGCCGTGCTGCTTGTAGCCCTTCTTCTCGGGAAAACATACGTCGCAGGCGTCCAGGGCGGAACGAACGGTTCCATCGGGCGCCTTGATGACGAAATATTTCACTGTGGTTCCGTCTACGTCGAGCTTGTAGAACTTGGCGGTGTCGCTCACGTCCTTGAGGGGGATCTTGACCACGTCGTCAGCGGCATGGGCGGCAAGGGGCAAGGCAAAAAGCAGGAGCAAGGGGAGGAGAATTCGTTTCACGTGCGGTACCTCTTTTCAATGGTGTCCGGCCGGGGGGCCGGGAGTTTTTGTTGGGACAGGCAGGCCGTTCGAAGTGAACAGGTAAGAACGATTGCCGGTCAGTCAAAGTCGACCGTTTTGAGCAGAATCCATGCCACCAATTAAATTATTGTAATTGTATATTTTTTAACAAGGAGACGAACTAAGATGTGCAGCAACCTGCACATTCTGGCGTAATGTGCAATGCTTGGTGCTCGCGTTGACAGCCACCCCAAACGGCGCGTACCAGCGGGCCACACGCATTTTCGGAGGCTCCATGAGCATCGTCACTCGTTTCGCCCCAAGCCCCACCGGCCAGTTGCACATTGGCGGGGCACGCACCGCAATTTTCAGCTGGCTTCTGGCCCGTCAGGCCGGAGGCAAGTTCCTCCTGCGTATCGAAGACACGGATACCGTCCGTTCCCAGACGTCCTACACCGAGGGGATTCTGGCCTCCATGAAGTGGCTGGGGCTTGATTGGGACGGAGAGCCCATCTACCAGACCCAGCGCTTCGATCTTTACAATCAGTACATCGACCGCATGGTGGAGGCCGGTTCTGCCTACTGGTGCTCCTGCACCCCGGACGAGGTGGAGGCCATGCGCGAAGCCGCCCGGGCCAAGGGAACAAAGCCCAAGTACGACGGCCGCTGCCGCGAGCGCGGCCTTGGCCCAGGGCCCGGACGCGTGGTTCGCTTGAAAGCCCCCCTTACCGGGATTACCCTGATGGACGACCTCGTCCATGGCCCGGTATCCTTCGAGAACACCGAATTAGACGACATGATCCTGCGCCGGTCCGACAACACCCCCACCTACAATCTTGCCGTGGTGGTGGACGACGCCACCATGGGCGTCACTCACGTTGTCCGGGGGGACGACCACATCAACAATACTCCCAAGCAGGTTCTCATTTACAATGCCCTGGGCCTGCCCTTGCCCGCTTTCGGGCATGTGCCCATGATCCTCGGGCCGGACAAGAAGAAGTTGTCCAAGCGCCACGGGGCCACGGCCGTGTTCGAGTACCACGACCAGGGGATTCTGCCCGAGGCCATGCTCAATTATCTGGTGCGTCTGGGCTGGTCCCACGGGGACCAGGAGATATTCTCCCGCGAGGAGCTGGTGAAGGCCTTCTCTCTGAAGGCTCTGGGCAAGTCCGCCTCGGTGTTCGACCGCGAGAAGCTCTTGTGGCTCAATCAGCACTACATCAAGGAAAGCTCTCTGGACCGCCTGGCCGAATATCTGGACGAAACCCTGGCCAAACGCGGTTTTCCGGGGTGCGACCGCGAGTATCTGAAAGCTTTCATTCCTCTTTTGCAGCCGCGCTCGCGCACCATGGTGGAGATGGCCGAACAGGCCGAGATGTTCGTGGCGGACGTTCCTGAAATGGACACCCAAGCCGCGGCCAAGTTCTTAACAGACGACGTAAAGCCGCACTTGGCCGCGCTGGCGGCCATATTCGCCGCCGCGCCAGATTTCGCTCAGGAACCCCTGGAGGCGGCGGCCAAGGCGTATCTGGATGAAAAGGAACTCAAGTTCAAGACCATCGCCCAGCCCTTGAGGGTGGCGCTCACCGGCAGGACTGCGAGCCCCGGACTGTTCGAGATGATGCAGGCCATGGGCCGCGAGCGGGTGCTTAAGAGATTGGGCCGGGTATAATGAGGTTGACGTAAGGGCAGGGGCTCCGCCCCTGCACCCTTGCCGGGCTTCGCCCGGACCCGCCAGTGGGATGATCCCCCTGGACCCTCAATAAATTTTGCGCCCGCCACCGGCATGCCGGTGGCGGGCGCAAAGCTATTTGGGATTCCAAAGGGCCTGGGCCCTTTGGCCGCCGGAGGCTTCTCATCCTCCGGTTTTCTATTCGTGGAAGTCGAAGGTCCTGAACCCCTTGTCGCGGCACATGCTGTCGCGCTCGGCGTCGCGCAGGTCGGCCTTGATCATTTCCGAAACCATCTGTTCGAAGGTGATGCGCGGCTGCCAGCCGAGTTTCTCGCGGGCCTTGGTTGGGTCGCCCAGGAGCGTCTCCACCTCGGTGGGGCGGAAGTAACGCGGGTCTACGGCCACCAGACACTTGCCGGTCTGGGCGTGGTAGCCCTTTTCGTCCTTGCCCGTGCCCTCGAAGCGCAGAGGAATGCCCAATTCGGCAGCTGCGGTCTCCACGAACTGGCGGACGCTGAACTGCTTGCCCGTGGCGATGACAAAGTCGTCCGGCTTGTCCTGCTGCAGCATGAGCCACATCATCTCCACGTAGTCGCGGGCATGCCCCCAGTCGCGCTTGGCGCTTAAGTTGCCCAGGTAGAGGCAGTCCTGAAGGCCCAGCTTGATACGGGCCATGGCCCGGGTAATCTTGCGGGTGACGAAAGTCTCCCCGCGCATGGGAGACTCGTGGTTGAACAGGATGCCGTTGCAGGCGAACATGTCGTAGGCTTCGCGGTAGTTCACCGTGATCCAGTAGCCGTAGAGCTTGGCCACGGCGTAGGGGCTGCGCGGATAGAAGGGGGTCTTCTCGGTCTGGGGGGTCTCCCGCACGAGCCCGTAGAGCTCCGAAGTTGACGCCTGGTAGATGCGGGTTTTTTGGGTGAGCCCCAGGATGCGGATGGCTTCCAGGACGCGCAGGGTGCCCAGGGCGTCGCAGTTGGCGGTGTACTCAGGGGTCTCGAAGGAGACCGCCACATGGGACTGGGCGGCCAGGTTGTAGAGTTCATCGGGCTGTACCTGCTGGATGACTCTGATGAGATTGGTGGAATCTGTCATGTCACCGTAGTGCAGGATGAAGCGGCGTCCGGTGATGTGCGGATCCTGATAGAGATGGTCGATGCGATTGGTGTTGAAAAGCGAGGAGCGGCGTTTGATGCCGTGAACCTCGTAGCCCTTCTCCAGCAACATTTCAGCGAGATAGGCTCCATCCTGGCCGGTGATGCCAGTGATGAGGGCGACCTTCTTCTTCATGAACGGTTCTCCTTGGGAGGCATGTGTTCCTGTTCGGCCTTGACCATGGCCGCGGCCACCTCGGGCATGGCCATTGTGGCCTGCCAGCCAAGCTTTTCCCTGGCTTTGGAGGGGTCGGCGCGGCTCACCAGGATGTCCGTGGGACGGTAGAGGTCGTTTCGGGTGTCCACATGTTCTGTATGGTCGAGGCCCAGCTCGGAAAAGACCCGGGCTGTGAAGTCTTGGAGGGAATAACTCGCGCCCGTGGCTATAACGAAGTCCTCGGGCGTATCGGCCTGGAGCATGCGCCACATGGCGTCCACGTATTCTCCGGCCCAGCCCCAGTCCCGCACCACGCTGGTGTTGCCCAGGCTCAGCCGTTCGCCGCTCCCGGCAGCTATGCGGCAGGCAGTGGATACGATCTTGCGGGTGACGAAGCGGGCCGGGCGAAGCGGCGACTCGTGGTTGGAGAGGATGCCCGAGCAGGCGAACAGTCCGTAGGCCTCACGATAGTTGGAAACGGCCCAGTAGGAGGCCGCCTTGGCCACGGCGTAGGGGCTGCGGGGCATGAAAGGAGTGGTCTCGTTTGCCCTGTCCGCAGCGTTGCCGAAGCATTCGGAAGAGCAGGCGTTGTAGAGGCGCACCGGTTTTCCCAAGAGGCGTAAGAGTTCCAGTATATTGAAGGTGGACACGGCCACTGATTCGAAGGTCTCAAGCGGTTGCTCGAAGGAAAGGCCTACGGAACTCTGGCCCGCGAGATTGTATATCTCCTCGGGCTCCACCTTTTCGATCACCTGCCACAGCCCCCTGAAATCCGTAAGCGAGGCCGAATGGATGGTGACGCTGTCTGCGGCTCCTAGAGCAGTCAGGCCGGTCATGTTGGCCATCTGCGCGTCGCGTGAGGTGCCGGCAACGGTGTATCCCTTGTCCAAGAGAAGCTTGGCCAGGAATGCGCCGTCTTGACCGGTTATGCCTATGATGAGAGCGGATTTCATGTCTTTTCCGGGATGTTTCGCAGAAGCGATCCTTCATGGTCCAAACGTCCACGCCTGTCAATGTCGGCGCTGCCGGACGTGCCGGACATGTGCAGAATGGTGTGCACATACATGTGCAAATTGCTGCACGTTTCGGCTGCTCCTTATGGCCGTCGCGGGTTAACGCCTTTGAATAAAAGAATTAAATTGTTGGCACGGATGCTGCTTTGATTGGCAGACAACGTAATGAGCAAGCCCCATGGAGGAGATACGAGCATGAAATCGAGAATGATAACCTTGTCGCTGGTGGTGGCCGCTTTCCTGGCCACTTCGTCCCTGGCCCTGGCCTATCCTCAGGGCGGTGGCCCGGGCGGCTGGCTGGCGGGAGTTCCGCAAGAGAAGCAGGAGCAGGTGGCCAAGCTCTTCACCGAAGGCCGCCAGAAACTGTATGAATTGGAGAGCCGCAAGTGGGCCAAGCAGGCCGAACTGAACGCTCTTTTGGCATCGCCCAAGCCCGAAGCCTCCAAGATTGAAGCCCTGGCCAAGGAAATCGGCAACCTGAGCTCCATGGTGTATCAGGAGCGCGTGGCCCTGCAGCAGCGCATTCTCAAGGAAACAGGCGTCAATCTGCCCCTGGCCGGTGCCCCCGGCTTTGGGGCGGGTGGATGCGGCGGTCCGGGTTACGGTGCGGGCGGCTGCCCCATGGTCGGAGGCTACGGTCGCGGCGCCCAGGCCGGCAATCAGGCCCAGCCTCCGTGTTGCCAGACCCCAGGCCAGTCCCAATAGTTCCCATACGCCTTCTGTCCCCTCACCTCTGGAACCCCGCCCCCCATCGGCGGGGTTCCTTCATTCAGGGGGGCGATTGCACTGACTGCACCCCGGGTGATAGATGCCATGTGGAGAGGGCGTAAAGCCCCCATTTCTCTCTTGGAGCATGCAATGATACGCCGACTTTTCTGGCTCTTGCTCGCTTTTTCCATGGCCGGCCTGACGGCATCGTCCCTGGCGCTTTTCGCTGGGCCCTCGGCAGAAGTGGCCCTCTGGTCTGACTGGAGCTTTCTGGGGCTCTCCCGGCCGCGCTGGGAATCCCTTCACTACGGACTGGGTGTTCTGCTGGTTCTCTCCTGTCTGGTCAGCCTGATCGCTGGCGGGACCAGAATGATGGGGGCGTCCGATGAGGAGCCGGACGCGGCGCCGGTCTGGATTACGGCCATCATCGTGTTCGCCGTGTTCGTTCTGGCCAGCGGGCTCATGCTGCCGCCAGGCGGGACACTGGTGGGGATGTCCTCGTCGCTCAAGTCGTGGCACGCCAAAAGTTTCGGAGAACCGCCTCTGGCCGGTGCTGCAAATCTTTCGCCCACGGAGCTTGCCAAACGGCTGAGCCTGGACCCGGGCAAGGCTTTGACCAACCTGGCGGCGCACAATGTGAAGCTGCCCTTGCCGGACGCCACCATCGCGGAGATAGCCAGACAGAACGGACTAGCGCCGGCCGCGGTGTACGAGACTCTTCGTGGTGGCAAGGAGCCCAGGCTTCCCGCCCCTGCCGCAGCCCAAGCCGAAGCGCCCAGACCCCAGGCGCCTCCCCCGCCGCCGCAGCTACCGGCCGATCCTCCTCCGGGCCTGGGCAGGCTCAAACTGGCCGATGTCTGCGAGCAGTACGGACTGAACCTGAACACGGCAGTGGACAAGCTCGGCAAGTCTGGCATCAAGGCTTCGGGCGACATGACGCTTCGCCAGATAGCCCAGAACAACCTCATGCTGCCCATCGAGGTGTACGACGCCTTGCGCGGCACGCCCCAGCAGCCTCAATCGCCTGTGGTCCCAGCGTCAACGCCTCCGGCTGCGCAGCCCCAGCCCCAGGCCGCTCCGGCTCTTCCCGCTCCTTCAGAGCAGGTGGTACCGCAGTCCCCCGCGGTTTCACCCCCGGGTGCGCTGCCTGAACAGTCCACGGCAGCGCAGCAGCCGCAAACTCCAGGGCAGGTCCAGCCCCCCTCCGCGCAACAAGCTCCGGCCTCCACAGCCATTGCCGCTCCCGAAGGTCTGGGAGCAATGACCTTGGCCTCCTTCTGCCGCGACCACGGGCTGGAAACGGCTCAATCCTTGGCCAAGCTCAAGGCCAAGGGAATAGTGGCCTTCTCGGACATGACATTTAGAGAGTTGGCCATAGAGAACAACCTCACCCCCGAACAGGTGATGGACCTCATGGTCAAGTAAGATATGGACGTTTCCTCTCCGCGTACTCCGAAAAGCCTGCTGGCCCTGGCCGCCCTGGCCCTGGTGCTCCTGGGGGCGGCCCTCTCGGCCGTGACCTGGCGCAACCTCGTGGAGCAGCGCCAGCTTATCGACCAGCACGTGCAGTACGCGGCGCGCACCATCCTGCGGGGTGTGGAGTCCAACCTCATGCGCGTGATGCCCATGCTCGGGCGCATGCAGCCTGAAGTGGCCAGGGAACGGCTCGAGGACGTGTTCCGGGAAATGGCCGAATCCGGGGATGTGTTGTTCATCGGCGTGTACGACGCCGAAGGCCGGCAACTGCTTTCGTCGGCTCCCAAGGAGGCCCAGGGACAGCTCCAGGTCCCTCTGGACCCACTGGCCCTTTCCGATCTGGCGCTCACCGGGGAGTGGTTCGGGTCAATGCCCATGGGTGGGATGACCATGCTCGGCTACGCGGCCCGCATGCGCCCCGGCATGGCCAAGTTCTGCCCCGGTGCCAAGGATGTCCCGCCCGGCAAACAGCCTCCGATCTACTTTCTGGTTGGCATGAGCCTGGACGAGCACTATGCCCAGTATACCAACTTCAGAAACGCCGCCCTGATGCAGACCGGCTTCGTGTTGGGCACCGCAGCGCTCTTGTGGATTCTCATTCTGGCCTATCTTCGCCGCCGGGCCCAGGGGCAGCGTCTCACCAGGCTGGAGAGTTTCCATTCCAAGCTTCTTGATTCGCTCCCCGAGGGCCTCCTGACGGTGGACTCGTCCGGATTGGTGTCGGGAGTGAACCCCGCCGCAAAGAATATCCTCGGTCCGGACCTGGTGGGGAAACCGTTTGCACAACTTCCCCTGGGACGGGGCCTGGACATACACGGAGAATCCCGCGCCTGGGTGCAGATTGAGCTTGAGGGACGCAACCTGGAAACTCTGGCCGCGCCCCTGGACGGCGAGACCATGGTGCTGGTGCGCGATCGTACTCAGCTTAGGTCCCTGGAGCGCGATCTGGAACAGTCCAGGCATCTTGCGGCCGTGGGCCGTTTGGCCGCCGGGGTGGCCCACGAAATACGAAATCCCCTGAGTGCCTTGCGCGGCTTCGCCCAGTTTTTCGCCTCCAAGCTCAAGGGAAAAGATCCGGAGGAATCCTACGCCAACACCATGGTCCAGGAAGCCGACCGGCTGGGAAGGGTGGTTACGGACCTTCTGTACTTGGCCCGGCCACGGCCCTTGGAACCACGCTCCGTGGACTTGGCTGTCCTGGCCGGAGATCTTCGGGAGCTCATGCGCTTCGACCTGGAACGCGCCAGGGCCGAACTGGTCCTGGACCTTGAAGCCCCCGAGGTTCTTGCCGACGAGGACGGACTCAAGCAGGCGCTCATCAATCTGGTGCTCAACTCCCTGGCCGCAATGCCCGAGGCAGGCGGGACCATAACGCTTTCAAGTAAAGTTCTTGCCGATGGGGTGTCGGTATGCGTGGCGGACACAGGCCGGGGCATGAGCGAGGAAGAACGCGGCCGTGCCTTGGAGCCGTTCTTCACCACCCGCAAGGAAGGATCGGGCCTGGGATTGGCCATCGTGCACAAGATCGTGCGCGACCATCATGGAACTCTCGATATTGAAAGCGAACCTGGAAAGGGAACAGTGGTGAGCATGAGCTTCACGTCGGAGAAAAATGGGTGACCGGACAAAGGATGAATCGGTGTTGAAGTCCACAGTGTCGGTTGACGAATACCTATGAAGAAACTGCTGGTCATAGACGACGAGCCCGGCCATCGTCTGATGGTCCGGGCGGTCATGGAGGATGCGGGCTGGTCCGTGTCCGAGGCCGCATCCGCTGAAGAGGGGCTCAGGCTCCTTCGCGCCTGCGCAGGCGCGAACTGCCCGTCCGTGGTGCTGTTGGACATGAAAATGCCCGGCATGGATGGCATGCAGGCCTTGGCTGGAATTCGGGAAATCTCCCCGGCGCTTCCGGTGGTGATGCTTACGGCCTACGGTACCGTTGGATCAGCCGTGGAGGCCATGAAGCGAGGAGCGTTCGATTATCTGACCAAACCGGCCGACAACGAGGAATTGAAGGCCGTATTGCACAAGGCCTTCGAATACGGCCGGCTGTTGTCGGAAAACCGCGACCTCAAACGCAAGGTCGGCGAAACGGATGCGGCCGCCAGGCTCATAGGTGCAAGCCCGGCCATGCGCCAGGTGCGGGAATTGGCGCAACAGGTGGGCCCGGCGGAAGCCACGGTTCTCATCCTCGGCGATTCCGGAACGGGCAAGGAACTGGTGGCGGAACTGGTCCACGCCATGAGCCCCAGACGGGACAACCCGCTCATCAAGGTCAATTGCGCGGCCCTGCCCGGAGACCTCTTGGAAAGCGAGCTCTTCGGATATGTGAAGGGCGCTTTCACCGGTGCGGTAAAGGACAAACCCGGCCGGTTCCAACTGGCGAACGGAGGGACGCTCTTTCTGGACGAAGTGGGAGAGCTGCCGCTCAGCCTCCAGGCCAAGCTGCTCAGGGCGTTGCAGGAACGAACGGTCGAACCCCTTGGTTCCGTGAAACCGGTACAGACGGATGTACGCATCCTGGCGGCCACCAACCGCGATTTGCGGGCGGAAGTTGCCAGGGGAGCGTTCAGGGAAGATTTGTATTTCAGGCTCGCTGTGCTGGAGATTCGAATTGCTCCCCTTCGGGAGCGTATCGAGGACCTGCCGGAGCTGGTCGCGTATCTATTGACCAAGCTTGGCGCGCGAAATAAAAAGAACGTCAGGTCGGTGAGCCCCGCGTATCTGGACATACTGACCCGGTATGCCTGGCCTGGAAACGTGCGCGAGCTGGAAAACGTGCTGGAACGTTCTGTAATCCTTGCACGTTCGGATACGTTGACTCCGGAGACGCTTCCTCCCCATCTTGTGGAGTCGGTGGCCAAGCACCTCCCGCAGGCGTCGGCTGGGGATGCTCCGGTGAGTTTCGAAGAGGCGGAGCGTCTGGCTGTGGTGACGGCGCTCGAAGCCAACGAGGGACACCGCGAGCGAACAGCCGAGGCCCTGGGCATCAGCCGCCGGACATTGCAGTACAAATTAAAAAAGTTTGGCCTGGCAAAACGATGAGCACCCGGGCGCAAAAGATGCTCCAGGCGGTCCCGGAGGTGCTGAGATCACTGATGCCGGAGGTGTGTACAGCGCTGCGTGAATCATTCGCGGCAGCGGTTCAGGCCCTTGGCAAGAAGGATAAGGACGGCGCGCGCGTGGCGGCTCATGGGCTTAAAGGAGCGGCGATGCGTTTTGGCCTGGAGGAATTGGCTGCTTTGGCGGCTCGGGCGGAGGACAGCACCGCATCTGGAGACCTAAAGGGGGCTTCTTCGGCTTTGGACGATTTCTCCGGTCTTCTGGCGGAACTCGAAACCTGCGTGCAGGCTGGTCAGTCGTAGCCGGAGTTTTGCAGCTGATTATAGTCTTCTAATCTTCCTCGATCAATCCATTCTCAAGGCAGAAGGCGGCCAATTCCAGGGAGCTGCGCAGACCGAGCTTTTTCTTCAAGTTCGTCTTGTGCTTTTCCACGGTTTTGACGGACACGAAGATGGCCTCCGCGATGTCCTTGTTGGTGTGGCCTTTGGCCGCAAGCTTCAGCACCTGCCGCTCCCTCTTGGAGAGACGCTCCAGCGGGTCAGCGGTTTTGTTGCCCTGACGGCAGACCTGGGCCAGCATAGCTGAAATTTCGCGGGAGAAATATGTCTGCCCGGCGGAGACGGCGTTGATGGCCGAGAAAAGCTCCTCGCTGGGGCTGTTTTTGAGCAGATAGCCATCCACCCCGGCCTGGACGGCCGAAGTGAGATAATTTTCCTTGCCGTAGGCGGTGAGGGCGATGATGCGAACCCTGGGGTAGCGCCGCTTTATCTCGGCGATGGCCTCCACTCCGTCCATACGCGGCAGCGAGAGGTCCATGAGAACCACATCCGGGTTGAGCCGTCCGGTCAGGTTGACGGCTAGATGGCCGTCCGGGGCCTCCCCCACGACTTCAAATCCGGAATTCGCCAGGAGCAGCGCTTTCAGCCCCTTGCGAACGATTTCCATATCCTCTGCAAGGAGTATCCTGATTTTTTTCATATGTTCCGGAGTGTTAAGGTTAAAAAGGCCTCCGTTTCTTGGCACGTTAGCAAAGATGCGAAAAGAGTCAATAGTAATCACGGGGATTTAGGGGCAAATCGTCCATAAACTGCGTTCGGGAATGGAGAATGGAAAAATTCTCGTAACTGGCATGTCGTGGGCGCGGCAGCCAAAAAAGAACCCCGCCGGAGGGCGGGGTTGGGTTGGTTTATCCCAGGCCGAGACCGGCGAGCACTTTCTCGGGCGGGCGGCGCTCCGGCACTACCCGGTGAGGCACCTTGCCGTCGTTCCATTCCTGGGTGACGTACAGGCCGCAGAAGCAGGTCCCGTATTCGGCGACGTCCTTCTCGCGGTAGACGCATGGGCAGACGATGTCCTTGTCCATTTCGAAGTCGCCCGAGGCCAGCCGGCAGGGGCAGGCCATGTGGCCGTAGCGCTCCTTGTTGACCAGGAGCATCTCGAGAAGGTCCATGACCATGGCCATGTCCTTATTGAAAAAGTAGCCCTTCTTTTCCTGGAAGGATTTGAGTTTGCCGTAGAGTTCCTTGGCGTCCATGGCTCATCCCTCCAGGGCTTTGTCGATTTCTTGCCTGTCGAAGCCGACGATGACCTTGTCGCCCACCATCACCGTGGGGAATGAGAGGGTGGGATTGACCTTCTTGATCTCTTCGATGGTGTTTTTGCGTTCGTCGCCCGCGAGTTTGTCCACGTAGACGCATTCGTACGGCTGACCGCGTTCGTCGAGGTACTCCTTGCAGTGTTTGCAGTGGATGCATGTGGACAGGGCAAAGACTTTTACGGACTTGTTCATCGATCAGCTCCTTTAGGCTGGACGGGCATCCGGCTCCTCGGAGCGGATTGGTAGGTTATCCGCCGTTCCAGACGGTAGGTCAAGATGCTTAAGGGGTAGGTGAGCAGGAGGTAGAAGACGGCCAGCGGGAGGTAGGCCTCGAACGTTTTGTAGGTAATGCTGTTGACGATTTCCGCTCCCTTGGTCAGCTCACGCACGGCGATCACGGACAAAAGCGAGGAGTCCTTTATGAGTGAAACGAACTGCCCGGTCACCGGGGGGATGATGCGTTTGAGCGCCTGCGGAAAAATCACGTGGCGAAGCGCCTGGCCGTGGGTGAGACCGGAGGAACGGGCCGCTTCCCATTGGCCGGGCGAGATCGATTCGATTCCGGCCCGGACCATCTCCGTAATGTAGGCGCCTGCGAAAAAGGCCAGGGTGACCATGCCGGTGAGAAACGGGCTGTCCACATGCACGATAACGGCGAAGCAGAAATAGAAGATGTATATCTGTGTGAGCAGCGGGGTGCCCCTGAATCCCCAAACGTAGAGCGTGGCCAGTTCCTTGAACCAGATGTTCTCGGACACTCGGGCGAGCCCGCCCAGGATGCCGATGACAAGACCCAGGCAGATGGCCCCGCAGGAGACCAGGATGGTGTTTACGAACCCCTGGAGGAAAAGCTCCCGGTACTGCCAGACCACCCACCAGTTCCAGTTGTAGTGGATGGTGGACATCATGGAGACCAGCACTGCGGCGGCGGCAGCAAGAAGAACAAGGCGGACGAAGAGTATTTTGGACATTGGTCTGGCGGCCCCGGCGTGTTGGCGCCGGGGCCAGTAGGACGGTTACTGCAACAGGGGCTGCACGAACTGTTTGCGCAAATCATCCAGGGTGCCGTCGGCCTTGCGCAGGGACACGAACATCTCGAACCAGTTCCACAGGTCGAAGTCGCCTTTGCGCATGGCGATGCAGAAGGGCTCATAGGTGAACGGGGTCAGGATGGCCTTGGTGACGCCGGGGTATTCCTTCAGGTGTTTGGCGATGGAGAGCTGGTCGTAGATGAAAGCATCGGCCCGGCCGTTGACCACTTCCTGCACGCAGGCGGATTCGTCCTTGTAGCGGTTGATGGTGGCCTTGGGAAAGCGCTTGGAGGCCAAGAGGTCGGAGGTGGTTCCGGTCTTGACCGCAATGACACGCTTGGCGTCGTTAAGCTCCTCCACTTTGGTTACGTCCGGGGCGCGCTTGCTGGAGAGCAGGGCGCACAGGCCCGTGGTGAAGTAGGCGCTGGTGAAGGTGATGGTCTTTGCCCGTTCCAGGGTGCCTGTGATGCCGGAGATGATGATGTCGATTTTTCCGGTCTGCAGGGCCGGAATGAGCCCGGTCCACTCCATGTCCTTGATTTCTAATTCCACGCCCAGGTCTTTTGCTGCGAGCCTGGCCAGCTCCACATCCAGGCCGATGGGCTGGCCTTTGGCGTCGGTGGATTCGAAGGGCGGATATTTGAGCTCCATGCCCACAACCAGTTTCTTGCGGCTTGCGATCTCGGTGAGCAGGCTTTGCTTGTTGATGTCGAAGGCAGTCTGAGCCAGCGCCGCCTGGGCGGCGAAGACCGCGACGATCAGAACGAGCAGGGTGCGGCGAATCATTGAAAACCTCCTGGAAACCGGGGATGGTGTCTTCCTAGCCTGAAACATTGAGCGCAGAAAAGCCTTTTCTAGGCTGGCGTGGCCTTTCCCGGGGAACGGGAATTCAGGGTGAAACTTACGGGGTCTGGCTGCCCAGGCGGGCCTCGATGGCGGCGCGGATGCGTTCGAACACGGCCTGGGGAACCCCCGAGGCGTCGGCCACGGTGAAACGTCCGGGTTCCCGAGCGGCCAGTGACAAGAAACCGTCCCGTACGCGCTGGTGGAAGTCGATGGTCAGGGCTTCGAAACGCCCTTCAGCCTGGCAGGCTCCGGCGGCCTTGTTTCGGCCCTTGGCCCTGGCGAGCCCTTCCTCCGCGGACAAGTCCAGGATCACGGTGATATCCGGGACCAGACCACCGGTGGCCATCTCGCCCAGGTGTATCAGGCGCTCTACGTCAAGCCCCCGGCCGTATCCCTGGTAGGCCACGGTCGAGTCGTGGTAGCGGTCGCACAGCACCACCTTTCCTGCGGCCAGGGCAGGGCGGATCACCTCGGCCACATGCTGGGCCCGGTCCGCCAGGTACATGAAGAGCTCGGCCGTCGGGTCTAGGTGGGTGTTGCGCGCGTCCAGCAGGATACGGCGCAGTTCCAGACCCAAGGCGCAGCCGCCTGGCTGGCGGGTGGTGAGCACCTCGCGCCTGAGCCCCCTGAGCCAGCTTTCGGCCAGGGCTATCTGGGTGGACTTACCCGAGCCTTCTACACCTTCAAAGGTAACGAACATTGGGAAGGCCCTTTTTCCTGTAGTTTTCTCGCCGCGCCATTGTCAGGTTTCACCCGCGCGGGGTTGTACACGTACCGGTCCAGGGCGCGCACGAAACCGGTTACGCCGATTTTCTCCGGGTCTTCCACCGCGCCGAGGAACTGGTGCACCTTGGCGTCGATGTTGTCCGCGAAGTGCAGGATCATGGCCTCGGGAGTCATGGGGGTTTTGGGTGAACCGAACATAAGTTCACCATGATGGCTCACCAGCATGTGCTTAAAGTGCAGGATGAGAGCCGGGTCGAGGTTCTTGGCCTTTCGCATGAACGGTTCCAGAAGCGTCATGCCGATTACGATGTGGCCGAGCATCTGGCCTTCATCCGTGTATTCCCTGGTAAGCCCGGAGGAGATTTCCCAAGCCTTTCCCATGTCGTGGAAGGCCGCTGCTGCCAACAGGGTATCGCGATCAAGCTCGGGGTAAAGCTGACAGAGCGAGAGGACAACCTTGCACACTGCCAGGGTGTGCTCCAAAAGTCCCCCCCGGTAGGCGTGGTGCATGGCCTTGGCGCCGGGCGCGGCCAGGAGCTTCTCCCGAATCTCCGGGTCGGAGAGCACCTTGCGGCAGAAGCGTCTCCAGGGAGCGTGGCCAATGTTTATAGAAAGGAACTCCTCGAGCTTGGCATAGAGCGATTCTGGCTTTTCAGTACTTTCGGGCAGAAAATGGCTAAAGTCGATGCCTTCCGGAGAGGCCCCCAGGGCGGACAGACTGTCGAGGTTGAGTTGGGGCTGGTCGCGGTACGAGGTGACGGTTCCGGCGGCGATGACGAACTGGCCGTGGGGAAGCTCTTCGAAGGCCTGGGAGGCCGGGTACCAGAGCTTGGCTTCAATGGAACCAGAGGCGTCCTGGAGCTTGAGCGACCAGAAGGGACCGTTGCGGGACTGGCCTTTGGTGGCCTGTACCAGCAGGAAACACTCGCGTACCTGGTCTCCCACGGACAGGTCGCGTACGAAAATGCGTTTTTCAGTCACCGGCTTGCCTCCATCAGGGGCATACGATAGTTGCCCGCAATGCCTGGGCAAAACTGCCCCGAGGTCCGGGCGCTTGTCAATCGACAGGGGAAGATTCCACCGCATTACCGGAGAGGTGCATGAAGATACTGCTCACCAACGACGACGGCATCCAGGCCGTGGGACTGCGCTCACTCTACCACGCCCTTGTCCGGGCCGGGCACGAGGTCAGCGTGGTGGCCCCGGTCACGGAGATGAGCGCCGTGGGGCACGCGGTCACCCTGGCAGCGCCGCTTCGCGTCAAGACCTTCGAGGAGCCAGAGTTCGTCGGCCAGGGGGTTTCCGGCACCCCAGCGGACTGCGTGAAGCTCGGTCTCACTACGCTCCTTGCCACGCAGCCGGATCTGGTGGTCTCCGGCATCAACGCCGGGGCCAATGTGGGGGTGGACATCCTCTATTCCGGCACGGTGTCCGCGGCCACGGAAGGAGCGCTCATGGGCCTGCCCGCCCTGGCGGTGTCCTTCGACGGGTTCAGCCCCCAGGACCTCTCCGCCCAGGGGGATTTCACCGCGTCATTTCTTTCCAAAGTGGACTGGGACGGCCTGCCCAAGCACTGCGTCCTGAACCTCAACTTTCCAGACCTGCCCATGGGTGAGGTGAAGGGCCTCAAGGTGTGCCCCCAAACCCGTGCCGCCTACGAAGACTGGTATGAGGAGCGCGTGGACCCGCGCGGCCGGAAGTACTACTGGCTTACCGGGGTTATCCCTCCGGACATGGTATCAGCGGGCCAGGATAGGGCGCTACTCACGGAGGGGTTCATGACGCTCACCCCCCTGCGCTTCGATTTCACGGACCACGAGACCATGGGGAGACTTTCCGGGTTGTCGTTCTGAGCAGGTGATACTATTCGCCAGGGGCCCCTTACAAAGGGGCTTTTTCTTTGCCGGGCCGAAAAAAAGATGTAGGGAACAAGCACGATCTTCATGCACACAACCAGCCGTTAGAGGGAAATGGCATGTTGAATGTGCTCACAGTGGACGACGACGAGGTCACCCAGTTCCACGTAAGCCAGCTTCTCCTGGAAGTGGGGCGATGCCGCATGGCCTATACGGGCGAGGAGGCCATCGCCCGGGTGGAGGAGTCACTGTCCGGTGGGGAACCTTACGACCTTATCCTCATGGACGTCATGCTGCCGGGCCTGGACGGTCTGGCCACAGTGCGTGAGATCGTCACGCTCTATAACGAACAGAAAGTCCCTCTGGAAAACCGTCCCAAAATCGTCATGCTCTCATCGGTTGACGAGCGCGAAACACAGATAGACGCCCTCTACGCATGCGGGGCGGACTTCTACCTGACTAAACCGCTGGAAAACGAACGGTTCATTCAAGCACTGCGCGAGATGGGGCTGGTGACCTCCCGGAAGCCGGAGTGAGAAGGGCCTGAACATCGGGCTCTTCGGGTGAACGCCTGGAGCGGAGCATTCCGCGAGACAGGCGTCGTACATTTTTCCCCTTTCCCCGCGCAGCTACAATTCCACCTGCACGCCAAGCTCCATCACCCGCCCGGCCGGAATGTTGAAGTATGCTGAGGCCGGACGCGAGTTGCGGCTCATGAACTCGAACAGACGCTTGCGCCAATGCGCCATGGGGGATTTGCCCGTGGTGAAAAGTGATTCGCGCCCCAGGAAAAAAGTGGTGTCCGCGGGATCGGCGTCAATCCCGCCGATCCTGGCGTATTCCATAATCTGCGGAACGTCCGGGGTCTGCATGAAGCCGTATGTGGCCACCACTCGATAGAACCCCTCGCCCAGACAGGAGATGGTGAGATTCTGGCCGATGTTGGCATAGGGCTCGTCCGAGGATTGGATGGACATGATGACCACCTTCTCGTGGAGCATTTTGGTGTGCTTGAAAAAGTGCAGCAGCGTCACCGGCGCGCCAGTGGGGGAAACCGAAAGAAAGACGGCGGAACCCTTGGCCCGGTGGGGCTTTTTCGCGGCCACGTCGTTCAGGAACAACTCCAGGGGAACGGTCTCCGCGAGCAGCACTTTGCCAAGGGCGGCGCGCCCAGCTTTCCAGGTGCTCATGCAGGTGACCACGGTGATGGCGATGACCACGGGAATCCAACCCCCGTCGAACATCTTGAGCAGGTTGGAGCCGAAAAAACTGACATCGAATGCACAGAACAGGAGCAGCAGTGGCAGGGCCTTCCAGAGCGGCCAGTTCCAGCGTTTGCGGGCCACCAGGAAAAACAGGCAGGACGTAATTGTCATGGTGGCGGTCACGGCTATGCCGTAGGCCGCGGCCAAGCGGCTGGACTCCTTGAAGATGAGCACCAGGGCGATGCATCCCCACATGAGGAAGGCATTGACCTCGGGGATGTAGATCTGTCCCTCCATGTAGCGCGAGGTATGGATGACGCGCACCCGGGGGTAATAGCCGAGCTGCACGGCCTGGCGGATAATGGAGAATATGCCCGAGATCATGGCCTGGGAGGCGATGATGGTGGCCATGGTGGAGAGGACCACCATGGGATAGATCCAGGCCTTGGGAACGATGCCGTAGAAGGGATGGATCACGATGGACGGATTGGAGATAAGGCCGGCTCCCTGGCCGAAGTAGTTGAGCAATAGTCCCGGATAGGCGTAAAAAAGCCAGGAAAGGCGGATGGCCCGTTTGCCGAAGTGCCCCATGTCCGCATAGAGCGCTTCGCCGCCGGTGATGCACAGCACCACGGAACCAAGCACCACGACGCCGTGAAAACGGTTGCGTACGAAGAAGTCCAGGGCATGGGAGGGGTTCAAGGCCATGAGGACGTCCGGGGACTGCATAATCTGGTAAAGACCAAGCCCCCCGATCACCAGAAACCAGAGAACCATAACCGGGCCGAAGACGCGGGCGATCCCGTCGGTGCCGTGTTTTTGCGCCATGAAAAGCCCGAAAAGGATGACGAGCGTCAAGGGCACCACCAGCGGGCGGGCCGTGTCCGTGGCGATCTCCAGACCCTCCATGGCCGAAAGCACGGAAATGGCCGGGGTTATCACCGCTTCGCCGCACAAGAGCGACGCCCCGCAGAGTCCAAGCAGTGAAGTTACAACCACGGTTCGCGGATCGAACTTCTTTTTGGGCAAGAGCTCAAGCAGGGCGAACACGCCGCCTTCGCCCTTGTTGTCCGCGCGAAGAATAAAGGACACATACTTGACGGTAATGACCACGGTGAGCGACCAGAAGATCAGCGATAGAACGCCAAGAACGTTGGCGCTGGTCAGCTCGATGGCATGCAGTCCGTGGAAGCATTCTTTGATGGAGTACAAGGGGGAAGTGCCGATGTCCCCGTAGACCACCCCAAGCGCGCCGAGGGACAAGGCGAGGGTCGTTTTTTTCCCGGAATGCGCGGATTCGCCAGTCGTGCTCATACGAAGTGTCTACCGTCTGGCGTCGAATGCTGTCAAATTCTGGGAATGAAAAACATCAAGACTCTTGCGGCAAACCAGGCCGCAGGGTATTTCCAGGCTAATTTTGAGCGAACCAAGGAGAACGGACATGAAACGAGTTTTATTGATGCTCGTCATCCTCTGCGCGGCCTCCCCGGCTGCTTATGCCCAGCAACAACCGCGTATCTACGAGTGCGTTCGCCCTGACGGAACGGTGGTTTGCACCGTAGCCGACACATCGGGCAACCCGAGTGTGACCTGCAACTATGAATGCGTGGACTGCAACATGGTCTGCGCGGCCAGGCTTCGCTTGACAACTCAGGACGGCATGGTGCCCGTCACCCCGCCGCCGGTGCAGGGAGAGCGCCGCAAGCAGGCTCCGGGCGTGGTGGAAACTTCCGAATACTGCCAGCAACAGTACCAGCAGTGCGTGGCCAAGTGCAAATCCGACCCGGATAATAAGAGCAAGTATGATGTGGATGCCTGCATCTCAAGCTGCAACAGCTGGTATTCAGGGTGCGGCATGAAACCGTAGATTCCGTCTGCTGTTTGGTCTTTCAATGAGAGTGCGGCCGTCCGGAGCGGAGTTCCGGGCGGCCGTTTATTCTCACCACATAGTTGAGCCCCCCAGAGGGGGGCTCAAGCGAGGGTGGAAGAGGGCCCGGCGGTCATCTCTTCGCCGGGTATACGAGACATGCCTTATTGCACGGGGATGGACCGGAAGACGGGCTGCCCCTGGCGTTTGACCAAAACCAGCACCGCGCCGTTGGCCTTGCCTTCCTTTGCGACGATGGAGGCAACTTCCTCGGGAGTGGCGACCTGGCGCTGGTTGACTTCCATGATCACGTCCCCCTTGCGGATGCCGGCCTCGGCCGCCGGGGAGTTCGGCTCCACGTTCACCACGAGGAGTCCACCCGCCGGGCGGCCGGTGCGGGGATCGGCCGCGGACAGAGTCATGCCCAAGGTGTTGCCGCTCTGGGCGGAGTCGTCCTCGCCCGCTTGGCCGAACTGCTTGATATCGCGTTCGACCAGGGTGACCTTGGCGGTCTTGGTCTGGCCCTTGCGGGTATACGTGATGTTCACGGAATCGCCCGGGGGCATTGCGCCGATGCGGGTGGTCAGGTCGTGGGCGTCGGTCACGGCCTGGCCGTTGACTTCGGTGATCACGTCGCCAGAGGCCAGTCCGGCCTTCTCGGCCGGGCTGTTAGGATTGACCTGGCTTACCAGCGCGCCCTTATCCGTGGAAAGGCCAAGGGCCTTGGCCGTGTTTTCATCCAAGGGCTGGATGGTGACGCCCATCATGCCACGGCGGACCTTCCCCTTGCTTTTGAGCTGGTTGACCACATCCTTGGCGATGTTGGAGGGGATGGCGAAGCCGATGCCCTGGCCGGAGGCGATGATGGCCGCGTTGATGCCGATCACCTCGCCGTCGAGGTTGATGAGCGGACCTCCGGAGTTGCCGGGGTTGATGGAGGCGTCGGTCTGGATGAAGTCGTCGTATGCTCCTGCCCCGATGACCCGGCCCTTGGCCGAGACGATGCCCGCCGTGACCGTGTGGGACAGGCCGAAGGGGTTGCCGATGGCCATGACCCAGTCGCCCACGCGCAGTTTGGCCGAGTCGCCGAGCTTCAGAAACGGCAGATTGCTTCCGTTATCGATCTTGATGAGGGCAAGATCAGTCTCCGGGTCGGTTCCGATAACCTTGGCCTGCAAGGTCTTTTCGCCTTTCTGGAGCTTTATGTTGATCTTGTCGGCTTTCTCCACCACGTGGTTGTTGGTGAGAATGTAACCGTCGGCGGATATGAGGAAACCAGAACCCAGCGAACGTGAGCGTCGCTGGGGCTGCTGGTTGAAGAACTGGTCGAACTGGTCGAAGAAATCGTCGAAGGGCGTGCCGCGCGGGGTCTGCATGCGCGGCTGGCGTTGGGTCTGTTTGGGAGCGGTTTCGGTGAAGATATTCACCACAGCGGGCCCGGCCTTTTCTGCCAGGTCCGCGAACTTGGGCATTTGGGCCAAAGCCTGGCCAGCGGCTAGGAGAACGAAGAGTGCGCTTGCGAGGGTGATTCTTAACGGTTTCATCCGGTACATGGATTCTCTCCTGAGGTATGAAGCGTGTGCCGCTTCCGTGATGCGAGGAAGTAGGGATCGTAAATGACAGGAATGTTTCCCGGAAATGAACAGATGTTCATCCGGGGATGCTTATCCTCACGATAAGGCCGGGATCGTTGTCGAGAAGTTCCAGCCTGGCTGCATGAAGCCTGGCCACGGCGGCCACCAGGGAGAGCCCAAGACCGGAGCCTGGCGTGTTGCGGCTTTCGTCCAATCGGAAGAAGCGCTTGAGCACGTTATCCCGCTCTTGCGGAGGGATGCCAGGGCCCGAGTCGGCCACCCTCAGGATGACGGTGTCTCCGTCACGCTCCGCGCTCACCCGGATCGAACCTCCTTCGGGGGTGTATTTCACTGCATTGTCCAGCAGGTTGGTCATGGCCTGGGAGAGCAGGTGGCGGTTGCCCCTGGCCGTGAGGCTGCCGGTCAGCACGACGGACATGGCGATTCCCTTGTCCTCGGCCAGCGGCTCGTAAAGCTCCACCGCGTCGTGCACCAGGGCGGACAGGTCCAGGCTTTCGAAACTGCTTCGCGCAGTGGCTGATTCGGCCTGGGCAATGGTGAGAAGGGCGTTGAACGTGGCGATGATGGATTCCGCCTGGTCAATGGCCTCCTCCATGGCCACGCGCTGGGAAAGAGCGTCAGGAGGTTCGAGCAGGGCCAGTTCCAGGCGCGAGCGCAGACGGGTCAGCGGGCTTCTCAGATCATGGGCGATGTTGTCGCTCACCTGGCGCACCGTGGCCAGGAGCTCGCCTATGCGGTCGAGCATGTCGTTCAGGTTCGCGGCCAGGCGGTCGAACTCGTCGCCCGACCCGGCCAGGGGAATGCGCCTCTCCAGCGCCCCTCCCATGATTTCCTGGCTGGCGCTGTTGACCTCTTCCAGGCGCCGTAAAAGCTTCACGCTCATTACGTTGCCCCAGATAAGCCCCATGATAACGGTGAAGAATATGCCGATGGCCATGGAGCGGGCCATGATGGTCCGGGCCCGCAATACATCCGAGAGCTCGCGCCCCACCAGCAGGTGCACCTTGCCCATGAGCGTGACCACCCGGACCCTGGCCTCGAGCTGCTTCGGATCGTCCTCGGCCGTGACCGGGATGGTGTGCCATTCGGGGTAGCCCTTGGGATCGATATTGCGGGGCCACTGGCGCATGTTTCCCGCCAGGTAGTGGAATTCGCGGTCAACCAGAAGGTAGATGTTGGAGCGTGAAGCCTCGTTGCGCTGGCGGCTGGATATCTGCATGGACAGCGCGGCCAAGCCCCGCTCGTCATACTGTTCCACCAGGCTCCAGACCTCGGATTCGATGATCTCGTCGGTCTGGCGGAGCATGAAGGTCACCGCGGCCCACCAGATGAAACCGAAGACCACTGTGGCGGAAATGGCGAACAGGGCCACGTACCACAGGGCCAGCCTGAAGCTGAAGGTTTTAAGAAGTTTCGGTCGAATCACGCAGCATGTATCCCGCGCCGCGCACGGTGTGCAGCAAAGGTTTGTCGAAATCCTTATCTATCTTTCCCCTCAGCCTGGAGACATGCACGTCTATGACGTTGGTCTGGGGGTCGAAGGCGTAATCCCAGACCCGTTCGAGCAGCATGGTGCGGGTGACCACCTGCCCTGCGTGGCGCATGAAGTATTCGAGCAGAGCGAATTCCTTGGGCTTTAGATCGATGACCTTGCCGGACCGTTTTACGGTGCGCGCGGTGAGGTCCAGCTCCAGATCGGCCAGGCTCAAGATGGTAAGGGGCTTCTCGGCCCGGCCGCGTCGTCCCAAAGCCTCCACCCGGGCCATGAGTTCGGCGAAGGCGAAGGGCTTGGGCAGGTAGTCGTCCCCGCCCGCGCGCAGTCCTTCCACCCGGGCGTCCACGTCGGAGAGGGCCGAAAGCACCAGTACGGGTGTGGTGTCCCCGGCGGCGCGAACCGCCTTGAGGATGGAGAGGCCGTCCAGGCTTGGGAGCATCCGGTCCAGGATGATCACATCGTAGCCGCCGGAAGTGGCCCTGAAAAGACCTTCCCGTCCGTCCACCACGTGGTCCACGGCCACTCCTTGCTCCTTCAAACCTTTGACCAGATAGGACGCGGCCTGGGGGTCGTCTTCAACCAGGAGGATACGCATGGTCTAGAGCCTCAGTTCGCCGGTGACGACGGTGTCCTCGGCGAGCACGGCCTGTTTGCCGGATTCGTTTATGATGTGGGCCTCACCGGTAATCCGGACCCCTGCCTGGAAAAGCACGTCGCCCTTCACGGTGAGGCTCGAACAGGCAAGAAGCGAGGGTGCACCGTGGGGGAATCTGGCCATGAAGTCGTCGATTTTTTTGTAAAACTTGCCATCAAGAGTGACTATTGGCATGGGGTCCGTCCGTTTGGGAGACGGCACCACGGTCTTTTCGGGGCTTATCTCGTAGCAGTCGGACATTACTACCAACAGGTCAGAGGTGGTCTTGACCGGAGCGAAGCGCGTGCGTGGGACTTTTACCGCCTGGGCGGATTCGAAGGCTGAGACGGCCGAACCCATGGCCGTCTCGATCTGGATCACGGCCGGAGATTTGGGGTCGCGCGGATCCAGAGACTTGGGATTCAAGATGAGGTCCAGGGGCATCATGCCGTTGGCCACGAACACCTTCTCCATGGCCCGCAGGTCGATCCAGAGCGAATTGGTGTTGAAGAAACGGTGCCGGGAGATGTCCTGGAAGGCGTCCAGGTCTCGTTCCAGGCATTGGGCGATCTCGCGCAGCACGAGCCTGCCGTTGGTGCGAAGCCTGGCCAAGTGGCCGCCCTTGCGGTCCGAGGCGGTACGCCCGGCCACCTCCATGAGAAATGGCGCTCCTTCCTTGACCATGTATCCCAGCAACCGTTCGTCCATGACCGCGCCCAGGTTGTCCGAATTGGAGATGAACGCGTAGTGGACGCCGCGATCCAGGAGCTTGCGCAGAACCTTGGACGTAACCAGGGCGGTATACAAATCGCCGTGGCCGGGGGGATTCCACTCCAGCTCCGGGTTGCCGGGCCAGACAGCCGGTGTCAGATCCTTGTGCAGAATCTTGGGGTAGCGGTGCTGCAGAAAGGCCAGGGGCATGCCGCCTGGGCCGTTGTCGAACCCCTCCACCTTGAGCATGGTGTCCAGGTGGGTCTTGAAGCTGTTCATGAAAAGGATGGGAATGGCCTTGCCATGCTTTTCGCGCAATGCACGCATCTGGGCCAGAATCAGATCCAGAAAACTCATGCCGTCTTTTACTGTGATAAGGCTTTTGGCCTTCTCCAGCCCCATCGAAGTGCCCAGCCCACCGTTTAGCTTGATGACCACAGCGTGGGGCATGGCCTGGCGACCGACCTCGGCGTAAGAGGCAAGAGCTTCATAGTCCGGCACCTCACGGTCGGTGAGGGGAAGCAGTTCGTCCTCGGGAAGCTTGCCCTGGGCGCCGTACAGCAGGCGCGCAAAGTAGCATTTAAAGATATTGATGACGATGGGAGGGATGCCTTGTTCCTCCATCTTGAGTCCGAAGGGGCGAAACATTTCGATCATCGAAGGGTCGGCGGTCTTCATGCAATCCATGATCATGGGGCTGTCCTCGCGAAGGAGTGGTAATGGTCGCAACTGTTCCCCGTGTGCGTGAAATGGAAGGTTGCGTCAAGGGCGGTGGGGCTTCGGGTGCGGCCTTTTGCACATCCGGCCCCTTCCCGAAGGAGCGGCCCTTGCGGGCCGCAGTGGTTGTAACCTGGGTTCTAACTCTAACTATTCCCCTTCAAGATTCTTCCTGACCCAGCTCATGGCGGCGGCCACTGTGGGGAAACCGATGGTGGAGGTGAGCCCCATCAGGGCGTGGTAGATTTCCTCGAGGCTCGCTCCGGCGGCCATGGCCCTGCGGGCGTGGGAGAGCACCGATCCTTCCGAGTGGGCGGCGGCTGCTGCACCGAGCTGTACGAACAGGAGCGTCTTTTCGTCGAGGGGGCCCGCGTCGCGAACAGCTTTGCCGAGGGACTCCACCGCTTCGATGTAGGTTGGGTATTTCGAGCGCATTATCTCATAGTGTTTGGGCTTGAGTGCGTCCTTCATGGGAAGTCTCCTTGTGTTTGTGTGCGAGAGGTATTTCTATCACGAAGTCCTCCGTATCTGAAACAAAAAACGGCTGCTGTTGACGCGAAGGACCGGTTGGAGCAAATGTTTATGCATGAGCGAAGCGTGCAGAGCCCCGGAAGATCTCCAGGCGGAGATCAGCGAGCTTAGGCTTCGTGCCGAAAGGCTCGAGGACGCCTTGCGCGCGGTGCACGAGTCCGAAGAACGCTATCGCAAGCTTTTGGAAACCGTGACCGACTATATTTACACCGTGAAGGTGGAAAACGGCAGGGCCCAGTCCACGACCCACGGGGAGGGCTGCGCCAAGCTTACGGGCTACACTGCCGCTGAATACGAGTTAAACCCACTGCTCTGGCTCAGCATGGTCCACGAGGATGATCGCCCGGCCGTGCTGGAGCTGGCCGAGAGGCTCATGCGCGGCGAGGACGCCCCGCCTCTCGAACACCGCATTCTGCATAAGGACGGCTCGGTTCGCTGGGTGCGAAACACTCCCGTGATCCGGCGTGACGTGTTCGGGCGTGTGGCCTTCTATGACGGAATCATCCAGGAGATTACCGAAACCAAGGGGATGGAGGAGAAGGCCATGCACGCCTCCCTCCACGACCCTCTCACGGGGCTGGCCAACCGTCCATTGCTCATGGACCGTCTGTCCAGGGTGGTGGCGTCTTCCAGACGCGAGGGGACCAAGGCAGCGCTGCTCTTTCTGGATTTGGACAATTTCAAACCCGTCAACGACCGTCTGGGCCACGCTGTAGGGGACGAGGTGCTCAAGGAAGTGGCTACGCGCATCCTGGGCGAGGTCCGCGGCTCGGATACCGTGGCCAGGGTGGGGGGGGACGAGTTCGTGATTGTCTTGCCGAACTTGAAAGGCGAATCGGGCGCTGCCGAGGTGGCCCGGAAGATCATCAATGCGCTCCACAAGCCCTACGCGAGCCTGAAGGGGGAGACAGGCCCGAGCGGCAGCGTGGGCATAAGCCTCTATCCGGACGACGGGCACGATCCCTGGGAACTCGTCAAGAAAGCCGACCAAGCCATGTATTTCGTAAAGAACCACATCCGGTCCAGCTTCGCATTTTATTCAAGCATCACCCGCCAGGAAGGCCCTGGTCCGCTCGATTCATGAACTCCTCAACTCCGAAGAGCTTTCAGGCAATGGATAAAGGGAAGAAGAACGGTCCCATGGTGTTTTTCTCCCTGGAACCAACGACCTTGCGCGCCACCATGGTGAGCGCTTCCGCGGAGCGCGAACTGGGCTGCACACCCGAGGAATGCGTGGCTTCACCTGATTTTTGGAGATCGATGATCCATCCTGACGACGCGGCGGAAGTGGCTGCCGCACTGGCAGGCCTGAACGATGCGGGGGAACTCGCCCTTGAATACCGGCTGCGCTGCAAGGACGGGGAGTGGCGCCGGGTGCGCGAACACATGATGGTGCGTTGCGGCCAGGACGGCACGCCGATGGAGATTCTCGGTTGCGCCTATGTGGTTGAGGAGAGGTCGGCCTTTGAACAGGCTCTCAAGGAATCCGAGGCCAGGCTGCGCAGTATCTCCGAAAACGCCATGGAAGGTCTTTTCCAGTGCACACCGGAAGGGCGGTTCTTGTGGATGAATCCGGCCTGCGCCCGCATTCTTGGGTATGACTCCGCGCAGGAAGCGGTGACCCTCATAACCGACATAGAGTCCCAGGTATACGCGGATGCCCAGGCCCGCCGGAAAGTCCTGGCGGAGCTGATGGAGAAAGGAACTGTCGAGGGCAGGGAGTTGCGCATGCTGCGTCGTAACGGGCGCGGGATATGGGTTTCATTAAGCTTGTGGGTAGTGCGCGGGGAGTCTGGCGGCGGGGTGTCGCGCATCGAGGGGATCCTGGAGGACATAACAGCGCGCAAGCAGGCCGAATCCGAGCGAATGCTCTTGGCCACAGCCGTGGAGCAGGCAGTGGAGGGCGTGGCGATCATTACCGGCGGGACCTGGAAGGTGGAATACGCCAATCCCGCGTTCGGGAAAATTGCCCGGCTGGAGCGGGCTGATGTTCTCGGCAGGGATTTCTTCGACCTCTTCTCGGGGTGCCGTCCGCCGCTTCCATCGCGCGACATCCGTCACGCTTTGCAGGCAGGTTTGGAGTGGACAGGAATGATCAAGGACTCGTCATCCAGATCCAAGCCGCTCGCTGCCGAGGCGGTGTTCTCTCCCGTGCGCGACGAGGCGGGGAGAATAACGAACATTGTGCTGCTCTTGCGCGACATCGCATACCAGAACCGCCTGGAGAAACGGCTGAGCCGAGCGCACAAGCTGGAAGCGGTGGGAACCTTGGCTGGCGGCATCGCGCACGATTTCAACAATATCCTCACTCCGATTCTTCTCAACGCGGAAGTGGGCATGCAGCTTCTCCAGACCGGAGACATCCTGCGAAGGCCCCTGGAGGAGATCATCCAGGCGGGAGGGCGGGCCCGCCAACTCATCAAGCAAATACTGGTGTTCAGCCGTCGGGGCGACCTCCGCGCCACGCGCATCGAACTCAAGCCCATTGTTCAGGAGACCCTGCGACTCATGCGGGCGGGACTGCCCCCGGATGTGGAAGTCCGGCTGGAGGATGCGGGAGAACCCTTGGAAATCCTGGCGGACCCGAGCCTGGTGCACCAGATGGTGGAAAATCTCGCGGACAACGCACTGCACGCTATGCAGGGCCGGGGAGGTACCCTGACCATTGGGCTCGCCAAACGCGAGATCGATCCGGAAAAAAGCACTGGGGACACTCCGCTTGCCCCGGGAGAGTATGCCGTGCTCGCTGTGGAAGACACCGGGCATGGTATGGACAAGTCATTGATGGAGCGCATCTTCACCCCGTTCTTCACCACGCGTAAACCCGGCGAGGGTACGGGTATGGGGCTGTCCACCGTGCACGGCATTGTCCGTTCCCTGGGAGGAGGCGTGCGCGTGGAGAGCGAACTGGGCAAGGGAAGCCGGTTCGAGGCGTACCTTCCCCTGGCCGGACCGGCGCCGCGCCAGGCTCAGACGGGGCAGAAACGGCGAGCTCTGGTTGTTGACACGCATGCATTTGCACGCAGGGCGATAGCCATGACCCTCGGGGAATTGGGCTTCAAGACAACCATGATGCGCGATGCCACCAAGGCGCTGAACGCCTTTTCCCGTATACCCGAGAAGTTCGACGTGGTCCTGGCTGGAGAGGATTTGCATGGTGTGTCGGGCAGGTCCTTTTTGCAGTCGTGCCGCAATGTGGACAAAGAAGCGAAACTCGTCCTGCTCTCGGACAGGGACGAGTCCGCTTCATACGCGGGAGCGGCGGATGTCATTCTCCAGAAACCCGTGAGTTCGGCTGCGCTCGCCGCCGCGTTGGACACGCCTGAAATCTTGGGAAAAGGGCGGAGCTTTAGCGAGAAGGCTTGATCCCGAAGTGCGCCTTGGGTGGTCGCGAGCCAGGTACACCCCTGGTGGAGACGTAAGCAGGTTTCTCTCGTTTTTTGTTTCTCTTCTCGTGTGCATGCCGCACCATCCATGGGGCCTTCTGTTTCAAGGCCATGAGCAAACTGCGCAAGCCGTCAAGGCCGGGAAATCCCGCTGTTAATTGACAAAAAAACGTTTCCAGGGCTATATTCCCGCCTATCGGGGCGCATCTCGCGCCTTTTTCACCCTCGTCCCCAATCGCCCATGCCCCGCCAAGGAGGAGAGCGTTATGCCATTGGTATCGCCCAAGGAAATGTTCAAGAAAGCCTACGCTGGCGGCTACGCAGTCGGCGCATTCAACGTCAACAACATGGAAATCGTCCAGGGCATCATCGCCGCTGGCAATCAGGAACGCTCGCCTCTCATTCTCCAGGTCTCGGCCGGAGCCCGCAAGTATGCCGGCGAGAACTACATCATGAAACTCATGGAAGCGGCCATGGTCGACACCGACCTGCCGGTGGTGCTGCACCTGGACCACGGCCAGAATTTTGAAATCTGCGAGATGGTCATCAAAGCAGGGTTCACCTCGGTGATGTACGACGGATCACACCTTCCTTTCGAGGAAAACATCGCCCAGACCAAGCGGGTGGTGGAATGCGCCCATGCCCAGGGCGTGTTCGTGGAGGCGGAACTCGGCCGTTTGGCCGGCGTGGAGGACGAGGTCAGCTCCGAGCACAGCGTCTACACCGACCCCGACCAGGCGGTTGAGTTCGTGGAACGCAGCGGGTGCGATTCCCTGGCCATTGCCATAGGCACCAGCCACGGAGCCTATAAGTTCAAGGGCGAGGCCAAGCTCGATTTCGATCGCCTGGATAAAATCGGCAAGCTTCTTCCCGGCTATCCCCTGGTGCTGCATGGATCTTCCTCTGTGCCTCAGGAGTTCGTGGAAATGGCCAATAAATACGGTGGCAAAGTCGGCAGCGCCAAGGGCGTGCCTGAGGATATGCTGCGGCGCGCCGCGGGAATGGCCGTGTGCAAGATCAACATCGACACCGACATCCGGCTGGCAATGACCGCGGTGATCCGCAAACATTTCGCCGAGCACCCGGAACATTTCGATCCCCGGCAGTACCTCACCCCTGCCCGCGACGCGGTCAGGGACATGGTGGCCCACAAGATCAGAAACGTCCTGGGCTGCTCCGGGAAGGCATAATAAAGAGGGATTCATCCAAGGGGCTCTTCTTGAAAAAGCTGCTCCCGGGATGTTTCAAGAATATTTCGTTACTTTTTTTGAGAGAACTTAAGGAGGAACCCCATGGCAACCAAAATCGGCGTGAACGGTTTTGGCCGTATCGGCCGTTACCTGACCCGCATACTGGCGGACGATAAGAACTACGAGATTGCGGTCATCAATGCCCGCGCAGGCAACGAGGAACTTGCCAGGCTCCTCAAATACGACTCTGTCCATCGCACGTTCCCCGGTGAAGTGGGCGTCTGGGAGGACGGCATCACCGTCCAGGGCAAAAAGATCCACGTCAACCGGCATGCCGCTTGCGAGTGGAAGTGGGGCGATTACGGCATCGACATCGTTGTGGACACCACGGGAAAGTTCACCGATCGCGAAAAGGCCGGCCACCACATGACCTGCGGCGCCAAGAAAGTCATCGTCTCCGCTCCGGCCAAAGAGCCTGACTGCACCATCGTCATGGGCGTCAACGACCACGAATACGACCCTGCCAAGCACAACATCATTTCCTCGGCGTCTTGCACCACCAACTGCCTGGCTCCCGTGGCCAAGGCCTTGAACGACGCTTTCGGAATCAAGCACGGGCTCATGACCACCATCCACTCCTACACCATGAGCCAGCGCATCCTGGACGGCTCCCACAAGGACCCCCGTCGGGCCCGCGCCGCCTGCGTCTCCCTCATCCCCACCACCACCGGGGCCGCCCGGGCGGTGACCGCGGTCATGCCCGAACTCAAGGGCAAGCTTGACGGCTATTCCATCCGGGTCCCCACCGCCGACGGTTCCATCGTGGATCTCACCTGCGAGATGGCAAAGCCGGTGACCAAGGAAGAGGTCAACGCGCTACTCAAGTCCAAGGCCAACGAGAACATGGGCTACACCGAGGAACCTCTGGTTTCGGTGGACTATCTGGGCGATACCCATGGCGGCGTGGTGGATGGCCTGCTCACCACGGTGCTGGACGGAACCCTGCTCAAGGTGGTGATCTGGTACGACAACGAGGCCGGGTTCACCCATCAGCTGATCCGATTGCTCAATCTTGTGGCGACAAAGAAATAGCGCTCCGCATGGTACTCGTTAAAGGCCGGTGGCTTTAATAGCCCCGGCCTTTTCTTTTGGGTGCACCCATGACGGACGGTGAATCGTGCCGGAAATCAAGACTCATGCGGCAAGCCTGGCGAATTATTATCCGGGCAAATCCAGTATGCGGAACCCGTCAAGAAGAGAGTAGCCTTTATCGCGCTCAGTCTGATAGGATGAATGCCTCAACAGCGGACGCGCGAGTCCGGAATAATTCTTGGTATTCACAGCGGAGCCCGTATGGACCAACGATCCATTCAACGCTTGAGACGGCTTCTCGGCGAAACCGCGTTGCTCGTGGTGGATGATACCCCTATCATCCGCGACGCTCTAAGTGGTATTCTCGAACCGCTGGGGCTGCACATGATACTCCAGGCGGGCGACGGCGAGGAAGCCTGGCGGATGCTCGAGTCAGGCAAGGTGGACATGGTCGTGGCCGATTGGCTCATGCCTGGAATCAACGGTTTGGATTTGCTCAGAAAAATGCGCCGGGATGAGCGCTTTGAAAACATCCCCTTCATCATGATCACCGGTGTTCCGGACAAGCAGATGGTGATGGAGGCATTGCGGTTTAAGGCCACTGACTACATGGCCAAACCTATTGACGGCTCCGTGCTCAAGCAGAAGATCATAAAGGCGTTAAGCCGAAAGAGCGATTAAAGGGAGTTCCAGTTGTATCCGGTTCCGTTTGCTGCCCTGACCGGGCTTGTCCGTGACGCGGTGAAGGTGAGCCTGGCGCTTTTCAAGGTCATGGTGCCCATCATCCTGGTGGTGAAGGTACTCAAGGAACTCGGAGGCATCGAGTATCTGGCGGCACCTCTCGGTCCAGTAATGGAGCTGGTTGGCCTGCCGGCAGGCCTCGGGCTGGCCTGGGCCACGGCCATGCTTTCGAATATCTACTCGGGCCTCATAGTCTTTCAGACCCTGGCCGGGGAGACCGGCCAGCTCACCGAAGCCCAGGTTACAGTGCTTGGCGTGCTCATGCTTATCGCCCACAACCTGCTGGTCGAAGGCCAAGTCACCAAACGCTGCGGCGTGAGTTTCTTCGGACAGAACCTTCTTAGAATCGGCGGGGCATTCGCCTGCGCCTGGCTGCTCCATGTGATATTTTCGGCTACCGGTGTTCTTTCCGGCCCGGCCGTCATGCTCTGGCTTCCTCCTCCGGCGGAGAGTTCGCTTCTTGGCTGGGCCTTTGGAGAAGCGAAAAATCTGGGCTACATATTCCTCATCATCCTTGCGCTCATGGGGCTCATGCGCCTTTTGAACACCCTTGGGCTCACGCGTCTCTTGGAGATACTGCTCACGCCCTTCCTCAAGCTCATGGGCATCGGCTCCACTGCGGCAACAGTGACGGTCATCGGTATGACCATGGGGTTGACCTACGGTGGCGGGCTTATCATTCATGAGACCCAGGCCGGGCACATATCCAAAAAGGACGTCTTCGCCGCGGTATCGCTTATGAGTCTTTCCCATGCCCTCATCGAGGACACGCTGCTTCTGGCTTTGATTGGCACGAGCCCTTGGGGGTCGCTGGTGGGGCGGCTTTTATTCTCACTGGCTGTGACAGCGATGCTTTCCAGGTGGGCAGCGTCACGCGAGCAGGCGGGTCTGGCTGCCAAGGCCTGATTCTTATTTCACTTCCGCGGGCCTGTTGGGGCTCTCCAGGGCCTTTTTCACGAAGGCCTCCAGGTTTCCTCCGGTCTTCAAGACGATGAAGCGGTTGGACACGGCCGCCACATAACGCTGCGTTTCCGGGAACGGAGGGATGCCGGCATATTTCCGCACAGCCTCGGGCCCTGCGTTGTATGCTGCCAGGGCCAGGCGCACGTCCCCGAACGATTTGAGCTGATCACGCAGGTAGCGGCTTCCGGCATCGATGTTGGCCGAAGGGTCGAACGGGTCGCTCAGGTTCAACTCCTTGGCTGTGCCGGGCATGATCTGCATGAGGCCTTGCGCCCCTTTGGGAGACACCGCTGCCGCGTCCCCTCCGGATTCTATTTCCATCAGGGCCTGCACCAGGCTGGGGTCCAGGCCGTGCTTGGCCGCTGCCTGCTTGATCCAGGCCTTCACCTGGGTGCTGGTTGAGCCCTTTGGAACTCTGAAGTTGAATTCTCCAGGAGTGTGTTCCGCCCCGGCGGCCAGAACCGGCGGCAGAAAGAACAGGAGCGCTGCCAAGGCAACGGCTGGAATGGGGGGACGAATGAACATTGGTATAAGGTTCTCAAAGCTGGCATTGGATGTCCAGCCTTGGTGTGATGGGGCGTGTTTCGTCAGGCGGAGAACTGACTGGAACAAATAACAAACGGGAAGCGGGACAGGAACGGCAAATCAGTATGTCAGGGCGCTTATCAGTTCGCTACGGATTCCAGCTGGGCGATGAAGTCCTCAAGCGAATGAGCCATCTTTTTGTCTGGAGCGAAGACAAGCCCCATGGTGATGGTGTTCTCCTGGTAATTGATGCTTTTCACCTTGGCCCTCAGACTGCCGACTCGGAGACCATCCAGCGGCATAGACATGTTCAAGGTGTCTCCGGTCATGACGTTGCAGACCATCTCCCCGTTGTCCAGGTTGGCCATCACCCGGCATCCGCCCTGGCTGATGTCTGATATGTATCCTGTGGCTTTGAAGTGCTCGTTTTCAAGACTGATCGGGAGCTGGCACCTCACCCTGGGGTGGCGCCTGCGCATGAGGATTTCGATCTTCTTGGGGTAGGCGAAAAAAACCATCGGGCGAGGCTTGGTGATGAATTTCGTGACCGAGGTGCGGAATCCGTAGCGGGAGCCGTGGTTCTCGAAACGGGCCTGAAGACCCATGCCGGGTTTGGGCAGACTTTTGAGGCCGGTGCTCATGGGCATTTCTGCAATGACCGTATCCGTACCGTCCACACCCAAAATGTATGATTGATCGTAGAGATGGCTGCCCGTGAACTGGAGCTCAATGGATTCCTGGGCCTTCAGGGAGACCTGGAATCCGTCGCCCACCAGGGGGGTCAGGTCGCGCATGTCGCTTGGAAGGGGGGGCGTTGCAAGAGCCTCCCGGGCTGCTTCCTGGTTCAAGAGAAATCGCAGGCTCTCCAGTTTGTGCAGCCTGTCGAGGAAATGAGCCGCAACGGCATAAGTGTCGTTGCCTTCCTGGAAGGCCAATCCCAGATTTACTGAGCCGTTGTCCACTTTGTGGGCCCGTACCTGGCAGGGAAGCTTTTCGATGCGCAGTCCGTCCAATGGCAGGCAGATGTTGACGTGGTCACCGTATTCCAGGGAGTTGCCCCTGACGGAGTCCTGGGGAGCCACCACCCGGCAGCCACCCATGCTCATGTCGCAGATGTGCCCGGGAGAGACGAAATCCGGGCTTTCGATCAACGTGGGGACCAAGCACTTGATCCGGGGGTGGCGCCTGAGGGAATGCTCCTCGAAGGTTTTGGGGTAGGCGACGAACAGGAGCGGCAGGGGATGCTTGAGCACGCTGAGGACCGATGCTTCAAAGCCGTAGATGGTGCCGTTGTCCTCAAGGCGGATGAGAACAGGATGTTCAGTGTCGGAATTAAGCCTGGAAACCAGAACCGGGGAAGCTTTGATAATGATGAATTCACCGGATTTGACACCCAGGACCGAGGCTCGATTCCCGCGGTCTTCTCCCGGAAGCTGGAGCGAGAGAACTTGTCCAGGTGAAAGGAAAAGGCATGCGCCATCGCCCTTGTCAGACGCGGCCCGGTGCGTTCCGCAGGAATGCATGCCGTTCATGATTGTACCAGGGCGGCCTGCTGAGGCCATTCCGTGCTGATGGTGTTGTGCCTGCCGCACAGTGGGTTGTTTATGCATCTGTTCAAGTTACTGTAACCTGTCACGGATTATAGCGAAAGCGCGGGAAACACGAAATTGCGGAAGTCGTTTACAAACCACGAGCACGTTCCGGTTTGAGAGGTTTTCTACCGGCAAGGGCTGCGTCCAAAAGTTGTAATCCGTGAGCCTTGTCCCGGGGTAGCCTCAGCTTCAAGGGGACATGGTTGGACGCATGGTCGGCAAGGAACAGGCCGCGGGACATCTGGGTATGTTCCAGGAGCATTCGGAGCTCCCGGACCAGGCCAAGCGCGTCCTGCTGTTGGAACTTGCCTGCCTCGATGTCTTGCCAGAGCGGGGTGCCGGGAACAGGGATGAGGCTCAAGGCCGCGGCATGGTCAGGCTGCATGGCAGTCAATGCTTCCCCTGTAAGGCGGGCGTGCTTTTGCCAATCGCTGGCGCCAGCGAGTCCGACAATCACTGTGACAGAGAGCTTGAGTCCGGCCTGGCGCACTTTGTTTGCTTGTTCCAGCATGTCCTTCACCAAGGCCTTCTTTCCCATGGACTTCAGAAGGGCGTCGTCACCGGATTCGAGCCCCATGTAGACCATGGACAGCCCTTGCTCCTTGAGGAAACGCAAGTCGTCCTGACTCTTGCCGCGCAAGCCTCTGGCGCTGGCGTAAGCGCCTATACGGGTCAACCATGGCATGCGTTCGCCGATGCGGTTCAGTATACGCGTAAGCCGTTCAAGAGGCATGGTCAGGGCGTCTCCGTCGCAGAGAAAGAGCCTGCGCTGCTTGGTCATGTAGCGGGCGGCGAATTCGATGTCCTCAAAAACGGTTCCCTCGTCCTTTATGCGAAAAGGCTCGCCCATGTATGCTCCGCAAAACGCGCACGAATTGTGGGAGCATCCCACGGTTACCTGCAGGAGGATGCTGTCCGCTTCGCTCGGAGGGCGGATGATGTTTCCTTCGTAGTGCAGGGTGCCTCCGTTTAAAAAAAGGAAAAGAAGCCGTTGCAGAAGTATGCGATGCCTATGGAACCCACGGAAAGGCTTCCATACCAGAGGGAGATCTTTTTCATAAGAGCGGATATTGATGCCAACAAAATGGCGATCTGAAGAAAAATAACCGCCATTCCAAAATTTTGGGAGTAGCCCTGGGTGAGTTTGATATCCGCTTCGTAAGCCTTGGCATCGCGCTCAATATCCTTTTTCTGTACATCGTACTTCATTATTTTTTCGTCATAGGCGGCAATCTTCTTCTTGTATTGCTCGGCAGCCTCTCCTGTCAGGGACGAATGTCTGACCGCGAGTTCAAGCTGGTCCTTTTGGATCTCATGCAGGTAGCTCTTCAAGTCCTTGGATTGATAATATGCCCATGAATTGGCGACGTTTAGCTGGTTTAATACTGTTTTTGTGGAATATTGCCCCCCCTTGAATGTGGAAAGCGTGGCGCAGACAGCAAAGATGATAGTGGAAACTGAAACGTAGCTTAACCATGTATCTTTCTTTTCTTCAGGCATGTGATCCCCCACAGGAAAATGCTCCACGGCGATGGTCTTTGGCGACGGGAACGTACCGGCAAACCGACGTGGTTTCAAGTCCGCAAGGAAAGAACTCATGCGGAACGTGATATAGGGATGCGCCATTTAGCAATTGTGAGGCCACGTTGTCCGGGTGATGGGTGAATGAGTAAACCCGTGACTGCTGATGAATGCAGTGAGAAATATTATGTAGAAGCATGGCAGGAGATCAAGTTCGAGAAATCTCATGAGTGAAAGCAGCACGTACCGTATGATTCGTATGCATTCCGGTATGCGCTCAGCACAAGGACGCTGAAGGTGGTCCTGGAGAGGCATGCGAAGTGTTCTCGCATAGGTATGCTCTATGAAGAAGAAAGGATATTGTTGAAAGCGTTTTGTAAGGAAGTGAATATTGTGGAGAATGATCTGATGGTTTTCTCTTTATACCGGTTATGAAACAGGGTATACTTTTGAAGAAAGATTGTCATTTATAGTCCACAGGTCATTTTACAAAAAATAAACCATTGCAGCGATGTGGTGAGCAAGTACAGCTTTCGTGTATGCTCCAAAGGCTTCAGTTCCGGAACTGCCAGGATGCTTGTACTCGAGGGAGCGGATGTTGTAGTGGAGCGCTGTGAAAGGATGGCAAGATCATTCTTGACATCTTGTGGAATCTAAGAAATAGTCAAGATACTACATCATACTTAGGTGCCAGAGTGTCGTACAAACCATCGTTTCAGCCTCTCTACCAGCAGGTCAAAGACACCCTTCTCAAACGCATTGCTGCCGGAGATTGGCCGCCTGGCACCTTCTTGCCAAGCGAATATGCCTTGGCCAAAGAGTATGGCGTCAGTCAAGGCACTCTCCGCAAGGCCCTGAACGAGCTGACCTCCGAGGGGAGGGTTGTTCGCTACCAAGGAAAGGGCACGGCCGTGCCGACCTTCGATGCGGACCAGCATCTGTACCGGTTCTTCAAGATTGTGAACAAGCAGGGGCGCCATGAACTTCCTGTTTCGCAAATTCTTAGTGCCCGGGTGGAAAAAGCTTCTAAAGAGGTCGAAGTTTTTTTGAAATTAGAGAAAGGGGACAAGGTCTTTCGCTTGGAGCGTATCCGCGTTTTGGAAGGGGTCGCGGTCATAAACGAGCGGATCTATATGCCTTGCGCATGTTTCCCCGGCATTGAAAGCTACGGAGCGAATACGCTGCCCAACACGCTCTACGATTTTTTTCAAAAGAAATTTCAGATTACCATCGTGCAGATCTTCGAGGACCTGAAGGCTGTTGCCGCGGATGCAACGGACTCCAAACGACTCGAAGTCCCTGTCGGCTATCCCTTGCTCTCCATCCGGCGTATTGCCCTGGATCTGGAAGACAGGCCTGTGGAACTCCGGCTGAGCAGGTGCAACACTTCGGAGCATTCCTACCACATTCAACTGCGTTAGCCTGAAACATTCCTAAGCGTGAACAGCAGCTGCGGGAGCACTCCGGGCGTTGCGGCAACCAGCCGGTTCGTCTCGAGTGGGTCCGGGCGTCCGTCGATGTCGGCGATTGCTCCTCCTGCCTCGGTCACCAGCAAGGAACCAGCCGCGACATCCCAGGTTTTCAGACTCAAGACGAAAAACGCATCCAGCCGTCCTGACGCCACATAGGCCAGGTCCAACGCCGCAGCGCCAGCCCTGCGCACTGCAGCCGCATTGCGCGCCACCCGGCAGAACATCTCCAGATAGTTGTCCAGTCCTGGCCACTTGGGCGGCGGCACCACCGTGCCCACCACGGCTTCGTCCAGCCGTGGGCACCGGGACACTTGGATTCTTTTGTTGTTGCAGAATGCGCCACGGCCACGAATGGCTGTGAAGAACTCTTCCCGCTCCGGATCCGCTACGACCCCCAGCACCACGGTGTCATGCTCCTGAAGGGCCACGGAAACGCCGTAGTAGGGAAGGCCGCGTATGTAGTTCATGGTGCCGTCCAGCGGGTCCACGATCCAACGGAACGGGGACTGTCCGCTAGCGCCGCTCTCCTCGCCAACAGCGGCATGGGAGGGGAATGTCTCGCGGATACGGCCGAGAATGGCCGATTCGGCTAGGCGGTCAATCTCGGTGCTGACATCTCCAGGGCTCTTGGAAGTCTTGCCGAGTCTTTCGAGTCTCTTGCTGCCTTCAGCCAGTACCGAGCACCCGGCCCGAACAGCGTCCATGGCCACGTCCATGGCTGTGTCCAGATCGAGTGGAGGCATGTTCATCATGGTGTCACCATCCTGGCAGACAGTGTATCACAGCTTCAAAAGGCCTACAAAAAGTAAAGAATAGCGGGAAGGTATAAAAATGTGGAGCTTGGTGTCAGGTTTGGTTGAGTTGGGGGGGGCCACATCGTACTGGTCAGCATGGACGGCCCTACCCCCTTGGGTCCCGCAGCCTGGCTCAGGGGCTGGCGCCGTGAATCGCCAACACGGCTGGAATCAGCGCGGAGATGATTCTGCGAAACCACTACGACAGCACCCGCATGGGCCCATCATACTCAGCTTCGGGAGCTCTAGGCTCAAGGAAGGCGGCAGGGTAATTGTGGGGATCAAGGAGCAAAAATCGTACAACATGTCGTTAATGAAAACGGGCTACGGCGTGTAACCGTAACCCGCTGGATTTGCTGGTCGGGGCGAGAGGATTTGAACCTCCGGCCCCCTGCGCCCAAGGCAGGTGCGCTGCCAGGCTGCGCTACGCCCCGACCGGAGACGTGATCCCTAGAGAATTCTCGCGACTCTGGCAAGTGATGTGAGCATGCGGTCGGGCTTTGATCAATTTTCATCAGAAGACGGAAGATATGTTGCCGGCGCAACCCCAGCAAATGAAATCAGCTCCTTTCCTGGATAAACGACTAAGCATGGCTTTTCACTTACTGTTCCATGAGCTACAGGTTCACCATGTACGGCCACCCATTGCTCTCAGCCCTGCTCGGGCAGCTCGACTCGCTCGAGCGTTCCGCCAGGGAACTTCGCATGCCCCTCCTCGCCGGCCAGACCGAGGCCTTGCGGCAATCCGTGATTGGGGTTGTGGCAGAGAGGTCGGCCCTGGAGGAAACCGCGGCCATAGCCGTCATGAAGGCCAAGCGCCTGGAGATGGGCATTGAAGAAAACAGGCGGCGCTACGAAGAAACTCTGCGTTCCTTCGAGCGTTTCCGGCAGGGGTTCGAGATCATCGAATCGTTACGCAGCCTGGATGAATTACCGGACATGCTGGAGAGACTGCGTGGGCTTTTCAAGGTGGGGATGTTTCGGCTGTACATGGACCAGCACGAGTACGGGAAATACCTCCCCAAAGGTTTCCCGCTGCTTGACTCCGAAGAGTTGCGGGCCATGGCCGGGAGCATTCTGTCCGCTGGTTCTAGAAGTTACGTTGGTCCGGCCTTGCAAGCTCCCCCGGGGCTTCTGACCCCGGCTGAAGCCAGACGCTGGGGGTCATGCTACGCCTATCCCCTGGAAGACCGCTTTCACGAAGGACAATGGGCCGGCCTCATCCTGCTGACGGACTTAAGTCCCGACCGCTACCGCTTGGACATGGCCACGGATTATATGGAGCACTTCAGCGATGCCTTGGCCAGCGCGGTAGTGGACGTCACGGACCGGCGCAAGGCCGAGGAACTGCGAGAAGACGTGGAATTGATCACCAGGCACGACCTCAAATCCCCCCTGTCCGCGATTCTGACCCTGCCGCAGTTTTTGCTGGAAGCCGACAACCTGACCGACCGCCAGAAAGAGATGGTCCGGCTCATGCTGGTGGCTGGCCGGCGCATGCAATCAATGATAACCCTTTCCCTCTCGCTCTATCGCATGGAGCGGGGCACCTACGAACTTGCGGCGGACTCACTGGACCTGGCCGCATTGGTTCGCTCCATATGGGAAGAGGGAGGAGGCCCCTACCGCTCGGCGCGCATGGGACTGGATCTTCAGACGCCAGAGCCGCAGTTCTTTGTGCTCGGGGAGGAACTCCTGTGCTACACCATGCTGGCCAACCTCATAAACAATGCCCTGGAAGCGTCCAAACCCGGTGAGACCGTGGCGGTGCGGCTTTTCCGGGAAGAAGGCTGGGCTGTGGTGGAGGTGGCCAACAGCAGGGATGTGCCTGAGGAGATCCGGGAGAGGTTCTTTGAGAAGTACGCTACCTGGGGCAAGCAAAGCGGAACGGGGCTGGGGACCTACACGGCCAGGATGATCGCCGAAGTGCACGGCGGGAGCATCGAACTCCACACGGGCATGGGCCAGGGAACCATTGTGCGGGTACGTCTGCCCGACGGCCCTAACGGCCGCCCGTAAGCAGCGAGTACACCGGAGGCGCAAACCGCTTCAGCATCCACGCCACGCCCAGTGTGGCTGCCATGGTGGCCACGGCCAGGAAGAGGACGTAGCCCAGTTGGGCGGGGGAACTGTCCGGAGAAACCATCCAGCTGGTCCAGCTGGCGATGAAGGACAGGGCCGGCTCGTGCAGCAGGTAGATGAAGAAGATATAGGGGGAGAGCAGAAAAATTGCTCGCTTCCAATTGGTCTCTCCCCTCTCGTCCTTTCCATCATTCCCACCCCAATGGACCTTCCCGGAGAGCAACCACACGGCTACCGCGCCTACCAGTACGCTGGCTCTCCAGGCAGGGTAGCGCCAGATGGTTTCGGTTCCGGATATCTGGATAGTTGAACTGACAGCGACTAGGCCGATCCATCCCAGGCAGACCGGCCAGATGTAAGGCCTGAGTCCGTCCAAATCCGTTCGTTTTTCGGCCAAGAGCCCGCCCAGATAGAAGAAGAAAGCCCCACTGAACTCCAGGGGGATGCCTTCCTGCAGCATGAAATTCCAGCACAGCCAGAAGCCCGCCAGACCAAGATACGGCAGGCGGCGGATGACAAAGGAAATCCCGGGGGCCAGCAGGAAGAGGATGAACAGGTCACGTAAAAACCACAGCGGGTAGATGAGGGGCAGCCCGTTCAGGCCGAAAATAAGGCCCACAAAGCCGCGCTCCTTGACGTAGGTGGTGCCGCCGATGCCGGGAATGCCCCCCTCCACCAGGATGAACACCACCCAGAAAAGATTGGCCAGGAGAAAGGGAAGCATGATGGTTCGGAAGCGTTTGACAATCAGGCCTGGGTATCCTCCCAGGCCGCCATCATAACGCAGGAAAAGCAAGTAGCCGGACATGGCGAAATACAGGGGGACCGCGGTCTGGAATACGTGGCGGCAAAAGACATTGAGCACCGCCTTGGCCAGAGGGGCCTCGGCCGCAAGGGCGAACAGGAGGCCTTTCTCCGTGTGGATGCACACCACCGCGAGCATCAATAGAGAGCGCAGGGCGGTCAGGCGGCGGGATGTGGCGGCGTCTACCAGGGGTGCGGTCATGAAAAAAGCCGGTCGAGGGCAAGATATTAGGGTGTTGGCGCCGCTGCTTACCGGGTATCCTCGGCAGAAGCCTGTTCGCCGGTCAGTCCGAACCGGCGCTGGCGGCTGGCGTAGGCTTCGAGGGCCAAATCCAGCTGCACCGAATCGAAGTCCGGCCAGGCAACGTCGGTGAAATAATACTCCGCGTAGGCGCTTTGCCACAGAAGATAGTTGCTGATGCGGATTTCGCCGCTGGTTCGGATGACCAGGTCCGGGTCAGGCTGGCCGGCAGTGAAGAGCTCGTTGGAAAACCGCTCCTCCGTGACCTCTTCGGGTTTTGCCCCCTGCTCAATAAGACGCCTGCAAGCCCGAAGGATCTCGGCGCGGCCCGAGTAGTTGAGCGCCAGGTTCAGCGTCATGGCAGAACATTTGGCGGTCTTCTTGAGCACATGCTTGAGCACCTGGCGCACGGCAAAGGGGAAATCCTCCAGCTCTCCAAGGACGTTCAGGCGGATGTTCTGCTCCAGGAGCGACTTAAGCTCATTGTTTAAAAAGCGCACCAGAAGGTCGAAGAGGGTGCGGACCTCATCCTCGGGCCGTTTCCAGTTCTCTTTGGAAAAGGTGTAAAGCGTCAGGTGCGACACGCCAATTTCCCGGCAGCGGGTCACCAGCCGTTTGGCGGCCTCGGTGCCGGCCTTGTGCCCTTCGCTGCGCGAAAGCCCGCGCGCTTGGGCCCAGCGGCCGTTGCCGTCCATGATGACGGCCAAGTGGCGTGGAATTGGGCGAGAAGTGTCAGACATCGGCGTTTCCTGCTGAGTGAAGAGCGCGGCCCCCAAGGCGGATCGTCTTGGGGGCCAAAAACTCGTTGGGTGAGAGCCTGTGGCGGCCAAGGGGGTACGCCCTTTGGAATCCCCTTCCACGTGGCGTCTTGGGTTCACCGCCGCTTTGCACGAAAGGAAGGGGCAACGTCCGCTAGATCTCCATGATCTCCTTCTCCTTCCTGGCTAGGCTCTGGTCGAGCTTGGTCACATAGGAGTCGGTGGTTTTTTGGATGTCGGCCTCGCCTTTGCGCAGGTCATCCTCGGAGATGGCCTTGTCCTTCTGGAGCTTTTTCAAGGCGTCGTTGGCGTCGCGTCGGATGTTGCGCACAGCCACCTTGGCTTCCTCGGTGTATTTCTTGGCCACCTTGACCAGATCTTTGCGGCGATCCTCCGTGAGGGGAGGGATGCCGATGCGGATGATCTTGCCGTCATTGACCGGGGTGAGCCCCAGGTCGGATTTCAGGATGGCCTTTTCCACCAATCCGAACGCGGCCCGGTCCCAAGGCTGGATGGTGATGGTCCGGCTATCGGGCGTAGAGAGAGAGGCGATCTGGTCGATGGGGGTCAGAGTCCCGTAGTAATCCACTTTCAGCCCATCCAAGAGGGTCACGGAGGCCCTTCCGGTGCGCAAATGGGAGAATTCCTTCTCCAAGGCGGCCACGGCCTTTTCCATGCGGGTCTTGGCGTCCTTGAGCACGGTATCCATGCTGCTCTCCTTATTCCACGGTTGTCCCGGCGGTCTGGCCGGTAACGACTTTTTTCAGGTTGCCCGGATCGAACATGTTGAAGACCACAATGGGCATGTTGTTGTCCATGGCCAAGGACACGGCAGTGGAGTCCATGACCTTGAGCTGCTTCTCCAATACGTCCATGTAGCTTATCTTGTCGAATTTCACGGCGTCGTCGAACTTTTTGGGATCCTTGTCGTAGATGCCGTCAACCTTGGTTCCCTTGATGATCACCTGGCTCTTGAGCTCCATGGCCCGGAGGGCGGCCGCGGTGTCGGTGGTGAAGTAGGGGTTGCCGGTGCCGGCCGCGCAGATGACTGCCCGGCCTTTCTCCAGGTGCCTGATGGCGCGGCGGCGGATATAGGGCTCGCAGACTTCCTGCATGGTGATGGCGGAGAGAACACGGGTAGAAAGCCCGAGTTTTTCCAGGGCGTCCTGCACGGCCACGGCGTTCATCACGGTGGCCAGCATGCCCATGTAGTCGGCGCTGGCGCGGTCCATGCCGGAGGCCGAGGCCGACATCCCCCTGAAGATGTTGCCCCCGCCGATGACCATGGCCAGTTCGACGCCAAGGGAGGCCGCTTCCACGATTTCCTTGCAAAAGGCGCTAACGGTTTCAGGATCGATTCCGAAGCCTTTGGGCCCGGCAAGGGCCTCGCCGGAGAGTTTCAGGAGAATGCGCTTGTAACGAAGATTTTCCATGTGAACTGATCCTGGAAAGATGGGGCCAGCGCCCCATGCCCCCGTCAGGGCATAGCCCTGGATTCGCCGGGGAAATGATGTGTCTTGATCCGTGCCAGTCACGGGTTTGAAGACGCTTGTGTGCGCCAACTCCCGCATTCTGGTCGCCGTGGCCAGAGTCCCGCGTACAAGGGGGCGGCGCTCTGGCCTCCTCACGGAATTCCCATGAACGACGCGAAGCTATTTAAAAGTTTTTGCAAGGGAGCGCGAGGGGAAAGTTTCGCAAAAAGTCCCGCCCGCGGATTCACCAAAAACAGTTCCCCAAAAAAAACGGGCCTTGCGGCCCGCTTTTTGCGTTATTCTTCGGTGGCGTCTTCGCCCAGCTGCATGCGGACGAATCGGCCGATTTGGATGTTCTCTCCAAGTGTTGCCACAAGGTTCTTGAGCAAGTCCTGGATGGTGAGCTTGTCGTCCTTGATGAAGGGCTGCTCGAGCAGGCACACTTCCTTGTAGTACTTCTTGATACGCCCTTCGACGATCTTCTCGGCAATGTTGTCGGGTTTGCCTTCGGCCTTGGTCTGGGCCATGTAGATGGCCTTTTCCTTCTCCACCACATCGGCGGGGAGCTGCTCGGGCGAAACACACAGGGGATTGGCAGCAGCAACCTGCATGGCCACGTTCTTGGCGAATTCCTGGAAGTTTTCGCCACGGGCCACGAAGTCGGTCTCGCACTTGATCTCCACCAGAACGGCGATCTTGCCGTTGGAGTGGATATAGGAACCGATGACGCCCTCGGAGGTGGCGCGGCCGGCCTTCTTGGCGGCCTTGGACAACCCCTTCTCGCGCAGCCAGGCAACAGCCTTTTCGGCGTCGCCGTTGCAGGCTTCCAGGGCCTTCTTGCAATCCATCATACCGGCGCTGGTCTTGTCGCGCAGTGCCTTGACCGCGCTGGCGCTGATCTGAGCCATGATTACTGAACCTCCTGTTCCACGGCCGCTTCGGCCTCGGCTGCAACTTCAGCTTCAGCCGCGGGCTCGGGCTTCACTTCTTCTTTCTGCTCGCGTGCTTCGGCGCCCTGGTCCTTGCGGGAGGCTTCGCCTTCCAGGCAGGCGTCGGCCACGCAGGTGACGAAAAGCTTGATGGCCCGGATGGCGTCGTCGTTGCCGGGGATGATATAGTCGATGACATCGGGATCGCAGTTGGTGTCCACGACAGCCACAACCGGTATGCCCAGCTTGCGGCATTCCTGGACGGCGATCTCTTCACGCTTGGGGTCGATGATGAAGGCGGCCGTGGGCAGCCCGTCCATGTCCTTGATGCCGCCCAAGGTAGCGTTCAACTTGGTGACCTCGCGGCCATACATGGAGATTTCTTTCTTATGGTAGCGCTTGTGGATGGAGCCGTCTTCGAAGGCGGTCTCCAGCTTCTTCAAGCGGTCGATGGAACCGCGGATGGTCTGGAAGTTGGTGAGCATGCCGCCCATCCAGCGGTGGGTGACGAAGAACTGGCCGGAACGCTCGGCCTCTTTCCTCACGGCTTCCTGGGCCTGGCGCTTGGTGCCGACGAAAATGATGCGTCCGCCCTGGGCCACGGTGTCAACCAGGAAATCGTGGGCCTTCTGGAACAGCTTGACGGTCTGCTGCAGGTCGATGATGTGGATGCCGTTGCGGGCGCCGAAGATGAAGGGGCGCATTTTGGGGTTCCAACGGCGGGTCTGGTGACCGAAGTGAACACCGGTCTCCAGAAGCTGCTTCATAGTTACGTAGGCCATGTGGCCCTCCTTTGGGTTGTTCCTCCACACCGGGGTCCATCCTCCGGCCCTTGCGGGCACCCTCGGGGAGTTTCCGGCGTGTGTGAAGTTAGAAAGCAGGACTAGCTACGACGATCGGTCCGCTTTGGCAAGTGGGAATTTCCATCTCTGGTGCTTTTTGCTCACAAGAAGGTGGGCGTAGCCTTGGAAGGTGAGGATTCAGCCGAGAACTGGGACAGCGGAAAGGCGTAGGGATCCGTCTCCGCCGTGCCGCCGTGCGTTCTAGAGAGAGATGACCAGCGGCACCACCACCGGGTCGCGCTCCAGCACCTTGCGGAAGAAGCGGCGCAGCGAGGAGCGGATACGCTCCTTCAACTTGTCGGGGTTGCCGGGAGGTACGCTGTCGATGGTGTCCAAGATGACACACTTGGCGTCTTCGAGCACATGGGAATACTGCTGTTCGAACACGAAACCCTTGGATATGAGGTTGGGCCCGATCATTATTTCGCCGGTCTTGTCGTCCATGACCAGCATGACCACCACCATCCCCTCGCCGGCCAGGAGCTGCCGCTCCTTGAGCACGCTCTGCCCCACATCGCCCACACCCTTGCCGTCCACGTAGACCTGCTCCACCAGGATGGAGTCCTCCAGGCGTATGCCCCCTTCCTCCAGGAAGGTTATGGGCTGGCCGTCCTCCACGATGATGGCCCGCTCCGGGGTAACGCCGTGCTCAAGGGCCAGGCGGCGGTGCTTGACCAGATGGCGGTATTCGCCGTGCACCGGGATGAAGAACTTGGGGCGCACGGTGTCAAGCATGATGGCCAATTCCTCGCGGTGGGCGTGGCCGGATGCGTGGATGGCCTGCACACGGTCATACAGAACTTCCGCCCCCAGGCGGTAGAGCTTGTCGATGAGCTTGTGGATGGCCCGGATATTGCCTGGAATGAAGCGGGAACTCATGAGCACCAAATCGCCGGGCTGCACCTTGAGCTGGCGGTGCTCTCCCGCGGCTAGGCGTGAGAGCGCGGAAAGCGGTTCGCCCTGGGAACCGGTGACCATAAGCACGGACTTGTCCAGGGGCAGCCCGGGCATCTCGTCCATGGAAGCCCACACTCCGGGGGGCATTCGCAGGTACCCCAGGTCCCGGGCCAGCTCGATGTTGGTGGCCAGGCTCTTGCCGTTGACCGCCACTCGTTTGCCCGTGTCGTGGGCCAGGTCGAATATTTCCTGCATGCGCTGGATATGGCTGGAGAAAAGCGTGACGATGATGCGCCCGGTGGCTTGGCGGAAAATTTCGCCCAGGGATTTTTTGATCTCCATCTCGGTCAGGGCGAAGCCTTCGCGTTCCACGTTTGTGGAATCCGAGAGCATGCACAAAACCCCGGGGTCGGAGAAGGAGCGGAAGGCGTCCAGGTCGGTCTGGTGGCCGTCCAGGGGGTAGCGGTCGATCTTGAAGTCGCCTGTATGAACGATGCGCCCGGCCGGAGTCTCTATGCCAAGGCCGAAACTCTGAACAATGGAATGACACACCTGGAAGAAGTTGAAGGCGAAGGGTCCAATCTCCACGCGGTCGTTTTGTTTCACCGGGCGCAGGTCCGCGAACTTGAGGAGGTCGTGCTCGTCGAGCTTCTTGGAGACCAGGGCAAGGGTGAAGGGCGAACCGTAGATGGGGGCGTCCACATAGGGCAGAAGCCAGGGCAGGGCGCCGATATGGTCCTCGTGACCGTGGGTGAGCACGATGGCCTTGAGCTTTTCCTTGCGGGCCAGGATAAAGTCGAAGCGAGGAATCACCACGTCCACGCCGAAGAGGTAGTCCTCGGGGAACATGAGGCCGCAGTCCACCAGGACCATGCTGTCCCCGGAGCCGATGAGCATGCAGTTCATGCCGATCTCGCCAAGGCCGCCCAGGGGGTAGATGGTCACACCGGACATGAGTTTCTCTCCTGGTAGGCCTCGTCCATAAACTGCTTGAACCATGCCTTGAATTGTTCACGCTGCTTGATGGTGAAACGCTCGGAAGGGTCGAACGGTTCCAGGGCCTCCACGCGGACCTCTCCGGGTTTTGGCAGCCAGGATCCACGGGGCAGAACGGGCCATGTCCCGGTGATGATGACCGGGGCCACGGGAATCTTGCATTTAAGGGCCATTATCATGCCGCCGATCTTGAATTCACCCAGTTGCTCGCAGTCGTTCGAGCGTGTTCCCTCCGGAAAGATGAGCACGGAGATTCCCCGTTTGGCCGCCTCCACCGCGTCATCGATGGACTTCATGGCCTTGCGCGAGTTTTCGCGCAGAATGGGGATATGCCCGGTACGAAGCATTGCAGGGCCGAACAGAGGAATCTTGAACAGGCTTTCCTTGGCAACGAAGCGCAGGTTCCAGTGCTTGAGAACGGCGAACAGCACCAGGATGTCGAATTGGCTCTGGTGGTTGGCCATGAATACGTAAGGCGCGGCCGGATCGAGCCGGGACAGGTCCACATGGACACGTACCCCGGCGAGGCAGAGGCCGATTCTGGCCCACTGGCGTTCAATCCAATGCGCCAGGCGAGCGTTCTCCCCGACCCCGGCCGTGAGCCAGCACAAGCTGGAGATCACGGCCGTAAGGGGCGGAAAGATAAGGATAAAGAGAGTTCGATGGAGTATTGCCATCAAGGGCGCTACTCGGTTTCCTCGATGTCGTGATCGTGATCACAACCGCAGGCGGATTCGATGGACAGCACGATTTCGGTTGCGTCGCGGAGTGCTCCGGACAGGTCCTTGAGTTGCGACGGGGTCAGGCCCTCGGCGTCAAGCATGTCGGCAGCCTTGAAAACGACGCGCAAGGCGTTTTCCAGGAGCAGATCCTGGGGATCAATTTCAAATTCTTCCACGTGATTCTCCAAATTAGGATGTATGAGATGGGAGCAAGACAGGGGGGTCTGTACCCTCGACGGGGGCAAAAATCTAGGCCTCGGGGGCCAGGTGGCGCTTTATGATTTCCAAGTCCTGAGGGCGAGATTTCACGCCAAGCGACACGGAGTGCCCGTGTACATGGAAGGTTGAGTCCGTAATCTCCACATAGCCGGCTGAAATCACGCTGGAGTAGGGAACGAGCTCGCGCATCTCGCCATGGCTTATCCTGCCGGGAAACAATATGGGAGCGGGTTGTCCGGCGAAATCCTCAAAAATGATGTACTTCATGGAACGGCCTCCGGAAGATTAGGTAGGCTGTTTCATGGAAGATGTCGACAGTTCCGGCCAGCTGACACTGACTGTTGGGTCGGGTCTTTGAGGCTTAGCCACGCAATCACGTGAAGGCGTGTGCGAAAAACGGCGATTTAAAGCGAAATGTAATGCAATGGCCCTTTACAAGTAACGCAACAGAGCATAATGACATTGGGCTGTGCAGCGAGAGTGGAAAGAAAACATCCGCATTTCAAGAGTTTAAACAATGAATCAGGTTCCAATGAATCTCCGCCGACTGGTGGAGGACGTATTGCCCAAAGGGTACCAGGTGGCCAAGACCGGCGAGGAACTCCCCGCCGGAGGGTACGAATATTTCTATGTGCTGGATCCTGCCAAGCGCCGCCGCACCTTCTCCCACGCCACCCCCACCCTGGATGAACTGTACGGGGAAATCCGCAAACTTGCTGTTGAAGTCCGCCGCCTGGACTACTGGAAGCACAAGTCAGAGATCACCGATGCCGACATCGACGCCCTGGTGGAGAGCGTATGCACCAACATGCCCAAGTTCAAGGGGCAGCGCTGGGGCTATGCGGAGTCAGGCCTGACCACGCCTTGCTGCGGCACCAATATCCCGGCTGGAAAGTGGTGGATCCACGAGGATGCCGGAATGCTGGGCCAGTTCGCTCCGATCGCTCAGGCGGACGGTTCGCCGGACGTGGTGTTCATGGACGCCGCGGATTTCGCCCGCTACCTGATTGAGCGCAAGGAATCGCGCTTCGAGCGTTCCGTCAGGCAGTAGCCTAGACGTTGTCAAAGACTGATTTCAGCGCCGGGTGGTGATCCACCCGGCGTTTTTATTGGTAATAATCGGTTTGGCACGGAGCCGAGGGGTCTTTCCTGCCTCGAATGAGCTTGCGGCCCGATGGTGTCCAAACCGGCCTTGCGGCTTGCGTCCCTTCCGGGTATGTTCCGCGCGTTTTGGAGGCTCTTATGCGTAAGCTCGCATTGATGCTCATCTTCTTGATTTTGGCTTGTCCCGCATGGGCTTTTGCCCAGGCCAAACCCAAGCTCTTCAAGATCGCCATCCTGGAATTCGACCCGGTGACCACCGAGGCTGAAAAAGAGAACCTGGGCCGGGTTTCGGCCGAGTTTCTTCTCACGGCTGCCGTGAATTCCGGTTCGTTCGGTGTCGTGGAGCGAGCGGCCCTTAAGAAAGTGCTGGACGAAATGCAGTTCGGCCAAGGGTCCAACTCTCCGGGCACTGCGGCCCAGGCCATTGGCTCCATGGTCGGGGCCCAGGGGGTGCTCACCGGGTCGGTGGCCAAAACCGGCAATTCGGTTCGCCTGGACGCGCGGCTTGTTGATGTGGCCAGCGGCAATATCGTGGCCGCCCGCAGCGCCTATGCCAAATCCGACCTGCGCTCCATAGCAACTGCCGCGGAGTTGCTTGTGGGACAACTGGAGGGCGACCTGTCGCGGTTGACCCCTCCGGAACCCAGGCAGGAAGCCGCATCTGGGGTGCCTGCAGAGACGAAGCCTGGCGAGAAAAGCAAGGAAAATCAAGGTGATGTCATCCAGGGAAAGCAGCCCGATCCCCAGACGCAGAATCCCTGATGCTCCTCTGCACTGTACTGCATTAACTGTGGCTCGCACTGCAACATTACAGCAGTGACATGTTGTGTTGCTTACGGAACTGAAAAAAATGGTTGCATACGCCCTCCCTGGTACGTTAGGGGTTTCTCGTCTTCATTGACGTGAACGTACCCTGCCAGCCAGGAGGATCAGGGCTCACGCACTGGGCTGGAAATCGGCCGACAGTGCGGGCTCAAGCCAAGATGCCAACCGGCTATTAGCCGCCAAGGAGATCGACGGAATGCGCAGATGGACGGTGTTCGTAGCCGCCTTTACCATCCTATCCATGCTCTTCCCAGCCGACATTGTGCTGGCCAAATCCAACACTACGGATACGAAGAGCACAAAGCAGGCTCAGACCTCCTCCAAATCCTCCAAGCATAAAACATCCGCTTCCAAATCCTCCAAGAAGGAGGACAAGAAGCATTCTCCTTCCAAGCTGGTCGCGAAGGACGCTCCCAAGGTCCAGGAACAGTCCAAGTCCAAATCCAAGGGCAAGAAGCGGATGGAGGCCGAAGCGCCAGCCAAGCCCAAGGCCACTCCCGTGCCGGATTCGTACAAAGGCGAGTTCGGGGTGGATACAAAGGCCGCAATGGTCATGGACATGGAAACCAGCAAGGTACTCTTCGCGCAAGAACCTGACGCTGCCATTGCGCCCGCATCCCTTACCAAAGTCCTCACGCTCTATCTGGTCAACGAACGCCTCAAGGCCGGGACCATGCGCCTGGATGAGGCCATTCCCGTAACCCAGGAAGCCAGCCATGCCGGTGGGTCCAACATGCGGTTGAAGACCGGAGAGAACGTCACGCTCGATGACCTCATCAAGGGCATCGCCATTGCTTCGGCCAACGACGGTTGCGTGGCGTTGGCCCAGTACCTCGGCAAGGGCGACGCCCAGCCGTTCGTGGATGAAATGAATCGCAAGGCCAAGGAACTCGGCATGGCCAGTTCCCAGTTCTTCAATCCCAACGGCCTGCCCGCCGAGGGTCAGGTGACCACGGCCAGGGACATGGCCGTCCTGGCCCAGGCCTATCTCAAGCGTTTTCCGGAAAGCCTATCCATCCACTCCATGACCGAGTTCATGCACAACAACCGCGTGCGCCATAATTCCAACTCGCTGCTGGGCAAGGTTGAAGGAGTGGACGGGCTGAAAACAGGTTTCGTCTGCGCTTCCGGTTTCAACATCGTGGTCACGGCCAAACGCGGAGACACCCGTCTGGTGGCCGTGGTGCTCGGGGCCAAGAACCGCCGGGTGCGCGAACGCGAGGCAACCCGCTTGCTTGAGGAAGGCTTCAAGATTATTGCGGCCGAGAAGGCCATGCCTGGCAAGCAAGTGGCAATGAATCCGTAGACAACGCCGCCATATTCGGGAATCCGGGCGTCCGGCCATACGGCTGGACGCCTTTTTTGCTAGGGAGCATCCATGAAGAGCATCAATCCCGCCACCGGAGCGGTCGTTGCGGAATATGACGAACATACCCCGACCCAGGTTGAACAGATTCTTTCCGCCAACCAGATGGCCCTGCACTGCTGGAGGAACCACAGCCTGAGCGAGCGCGCCGCCTGCCTGCACAAGGCGGCGGAGCGCATGGCCGAGCGGTCGGAGGAACTGGCCGGACTCATCACCCTGGAAATGGGCAAGCCCATCGGCGAATCCTTGTCCGAAATGAAGCGATGCGTGAACGTGTGCCGCTTCTATGCGGACAACGCCGAGGAGATGCTTCGCCCGGAGAAACCCGCGGGGGCACCGGAAGACGCAAGCGTTGTGTTTGACCCTCTGGGCGCGGTGTTGGCCGTCATGCCCTGGAATTTCCCCTTTTGGCAGGTGCTTCGCTGCGCCGCGCCGGTGCTCATGGCCGGAAACTCCTTTCTTCTCAAGCACGCCCCCTCTGTTACAGGCTGTGCTTTGGCAGTGCAGGATATTTTCGCGGGGTGCGGCTTTCCGCCAGATCTCATGCGCACGCTCATCCTGGCGGAAGAACGTGTTGCTTCCGTGATCGCTGACCGGCGTGTGCGCGCGGTCAGCCTGACCGGCTCCTGCCGGGCCGGGGCAGCGGTGGCCGCCCTCGCCGGAGCCTCGCTCAAGAAAGCTGTGCTGGAGCTTGGCGGGTCCGATCCCTTCATCGTGCTGGCTGACGCGGATATCATCCAGGCCGCCACGGCCGCCGTGGGGGCGCGTTTCTACAACGCGGGGCAGACCTGCGTGTCGGCCAAGCGGTTCCTGGTGGAGCGGCCTGTGGTGGGCGATTTCATCGAACGGATGGCTCACGGGGTGGGGCTTCTCAAAATGGGCGATCCCACCCGTCCCGAGGTTCGAATCGGACCCATGGCCCGCGACGACCTGCGCCGCAACCTGGAGCGCCAGGTGAGCGAGTCCGTGGCCATGGGGGCGCGGGTGGTGTTGGAGGGCGGCCCTGAAGCAGGGCCGGGGTTCTATTTCAGGCCGGTCATCCTGGCGGACGTGCGCCCGGGAATGCCCGTGTTCGAGGAGGAAGTTTTCGGTCCGGTGGCCAGCATCACCACCGTGAGCGATGCCGAGGACGCTTTGCGATTGGCCAATAGCACCCGGTTTGGCCTTGGTGGCAGCGTATGGAGTTCCAACGCGCGGCTGGCGCGCAAGATGGCGGGGCTTATCGAGGCCGGAACCGTGGCCGTGAACGCCCTGGTCAAGTCCGATCCCCGCTTACCCTTTGGCGGAGTGAAGGATTCAGGGTTCGGCCGCGAGCTGGGCCGCCATGGGCTCATGGAATTCGTGAGCGTGAAGACCCTTCGCATACCCTGAGGCGAAGACACCGGGCAGATTATCCAAAAGAACGCTGGGCTCAATTTTGGGGTTGCCGCGCCACGCTGGCGCGGATGAAAACATGGCAAAAAGTAAACGGCTCCGGGAAGTATTCCCGGAGCCGTTTTTGTCTGGCACGTAAGAACTTTCAGGCGATGCCAGGCGGGCAGCGCAGGAGAAGGGCAGTGCTCCCAGCCCTTCCGGCAATGGGTCTTGGCTAATGGGTCGTCTTGGCCTTGGAACCTTCCGCGGGAGGCGACTGCTGCAGCTTGGCGATGAAGTCCTTGACCTGGTCCATCTGCTTCCAGTTCACGAACATTTCCAGCCAGTCGTCGAAGCTCAGCAGTTTCTGCTCAAGGTAGCCCTCGTGTCCCTGAAGCCAGAGCGAAAAAAGATGCATCTCGATGCGGAAGGGCCTCGAATCCAAGGTGCGCGAGACCTTGCCGGGAGGATACTTCTCACCGTCGAAGATGCGGCACACGAATGCGCCGACATTCTGGCATGAGGACTCATACGTAAGTTCCTTGCCGGTGCTTTCTTCAAGAAGAGGGGCGAGGTCGGGATGTGCTTTCCGACACTGCTCAAGCTCCTCCTCCGGTATTTCCAGGAAGGTCTTTCCGTCACGTTCCTTGGTGAAATAAAATCTCGCCCAGTGTTCGAGGATGAACACGCGGAAGATGTCTTTGATGATGATTTCGTCCTGGTCGATCATATGCGGCAAACTCCTTGTCATGAAGGTCTTGGTTAAAGTCTGTGGCAGCGCACGAAATGGCCCGGAGTCGCCTCTTGCCATGGCGGGGGCGCTGTCTCGCAGCTTTTGTCCGCCTCGGGGCAGCGCGGAGCCAGGGCGCACGGGCCTTTCTGGGCGCGGGCCACTTCCTGTATCTCCCGTGCGGCGGCCTTGGCCCTGGGATCGGGGGCTGGAATGGCCGCCAAGAGCATCTGGGTATAGGGGTGTAACGGCGCGGCGTATAAGCTTGCTGCAGGCGCAAGCTCCACCAGCCTGCCCGCATACATCACAGCCACCCGGTCGCTCAAGTGGCTGACCACGGCCAAATCGTGCGAGATGAACAGATAGGTGAGCCCCAGGCGGTTCTTCAAGTCTTCCAGAATGTTGATCACCTGCGCCTGGATGGAGACGTCCAGGGCGGATACGGGCTCGTCGCACACCACCAGCCTGGGGTTTAAGGCCAGGGCCCGGGCGATTGCGGCCCGCTGGCGTTGCCCGCCGGAAAACTGGTGCGGGTAGCGTCCGGCATGTTCCGGGGTGAGCCCCACCATGTCCAGGAGCTCAAGCACGCGCTCCTGCCTGGACGGCCTGTCGCCGACTTTGCGGGCGACAAGACCCTCGGCTACCGACTCGGCCACGGTCATGCGCGGGTTAAGCGAGGAAAAGGGGTCCTGAAAGACCATCTGGGCCATCTCAGGCATCTGGCCAGGCAGGTCAGTATCGTCCCAGAGGTCGCGCCCATCCAAAAGAATATGGCCGCTGCTGGGGGGCTCCAGGCGCACGGCCAGACGGGCCAGGGTGGATTTCCCGCAGCCGGATTCGCCTACCAGCCCCACAGTCTCCCCTTGGGCCACGGCCAGGTCCACCCCGGCCACGGCCTCCATTTCGACCCTGGCGCTGAGGACGCCGCGCCTGGTGAAATAGGTCTTGCGGACGTCCCGGAACTCCAGAAAAGCGCTCATGCCTTGCCCTCCCCGGAGAAGAGCCAGCAGCGGACCTCCCGGCCGGGTTCCGGACGAAACACAGGCGGAATATCGGACTTGCACTGTTCGAAGGCGTGGGGGCAGCGCGGGTGGAAATGGCACCCGGCTGGCAGGGCAGTGAGCGGGGGCACCGCGCCCTCTATGGGCCTTAGGCGTTCGTGGCGGGACCCGAGCCTGGGCAGTGATGCCATGAGCCCTTGGGTGTATGGGTGCAGCGGCCCGTCGAAAAGAGCGTTCACGGGACTGAGCTCCACCAGCCTGCCCGCGTACATCACGCCCACCCGTTCGCAGGTCTGGGCCACCACGCCCAGATTGTGGGTGATAAGTAGCATGGCCAGGCCGTGCGCTGTGGCCAGCGAATGCAAAAGCTCGAGGATCTGCTTCTGGATGGTCACGTCCAGGGCAGTGGTGGGCTCGTCCGCGATGAGGAGCTTGGGGCCGCAGGCCAGAGCCATGGCGATCATCACCCGCTGGCGCATGCCGCCCGAGAGCTCGTGGGGATAAGCCTCAAGGGTTTCCGCCGGCTTGGGCAGCCCAACCTGGGAGAAGAGCTCGAGAGAGCGTTCCCGCGCCTGATGTGAGGAAAAATTGTTGTGCAGCAAGAGCGGCTCGGCCACCTGCCTGCCCACCCGCATCACCGGGTTCAGCGAAGTCATGGGCTCCTGGAAGATCATGCCGATCTGGGCGCCGCGCACGGCCCGCAGCTCGTCCTGGGACATGGCCGCTAGATCGCGCCCTTCGAACAGGGCCCGGCCGCCGGTTATCCTTCCGGGAGGCGGCGTGAGCCCCAGGATGGAGAGGGAAAGAACGGTCTTTCCGCACCCGGATTCGCCCACCAGGCCCAGGGTTTCGCCTTGGTCCAAAGTGAAGCTCACCTCGTCCACGGCGGGAGCCGGGCCGTCGGAGGTGTCGAAAGCGGTGCTGAAGTTTTCGAGTCGCAGGAGGGGTTCCATTTTTCCCTTGTGAGCCTCGCGTCAGGCCCGTACGCTTAAGACTTTCGCGGATGTATGGCAAGGAGGCCGGATAAGGTGATGAGGTATGCAATTGTCGGCGGCGGCTTGGCCGGATGCGAGTGCGCCATGGTTCTGGCCAAGGCGGGCCACAAAGTAACGATATTTGAGATGAAGCCCCAGCGCATGAGCCCGGCGCATTTAAGCCCCGATCTGGCGGAGCTGGTGTGCTCCAACTCGCTGCGTTCGGACGAACCCGATGCGGCCATAGGGCTTTTGAAGCGTGAGATGGAGAGCCTTGGAAGCATCGTCATCCAGGCGGCCCGGGCCACGGCTGTTCCGGCTGGCAAGGCCCTGGCCGTTGACCGGGATCTGTTCGCCGCACACGTCACCGGGTTGATCGGGGCTGAACCGAACATCAGCGTGGTTCGCCAAGAGGTGTCCTCCCTGGACGATCCGGCCCTGGCCGGGTTCGACAAAATCATCGTGGCAGCCGGGCCCCTGGCCTCGCCCGAGCTCTCCGAAAGCCTGGGCGCGGCCATCGGCGCGGGAAGCCTCTATTTCTACGACGCCATCGCACCCATCGTGTTCGCCCACTCCATCGACAGGGACAAGGTCTTCTCCCAGTCGCGCTGGGAGGAGGGCGAAGGCGATTATTTGAACTGCCCCATGGAGAAGGACGAGTACACGGCCTTTCACCAGGCCCTTCTGGACGGGGAGAAGGTGGCGGCCCGCGAGTTCGAGAAGGAGATCCACTTCGAGGGCTGCATGCCGGTTGAAGCCTTGGCCGAGCGCGGGTTCAAGACCCTGGTGTTTGGGCCGCTAAAACCGGTTGGACTCACGGACCCGAAGACGGGCAGGCGGCCGTATGCCGTTGTGCAGTTGCGTCCGGAGAACGCCCAGTTGACCTGCTACAATCTGGTGGGCTTCCAGACCAAGCTCAAATACCCGGAGCAGGAGCGGGTCTTCAGGATGATCCCCGGACTTGAGAAGGCCGAGTTCGCCAGGCTGGGGTCCATCCACCGCAATACATATGTGGACGCGCCCAAGGTGCTCACGCCGGAACTTGAACTGGCGGCAAGGCCCGGAGTGTACCTGGCCGGGCAGATCACCGGGGTTGAAGGGTATGTGGAGAGCGCCGCATGCGGATTATGGCTGGGGCACCACTTGGCGCACGGGCTAACTCCCCCGCCGGAAGAGACCGCGCTCGGGGCGCTTCTGGCGCATCTCAGGCGGCCGGTGAAGAAGTTCCAGCCTTCGAACGTGAACTACGGGCTTACGCCCGAGCTTACCGAACGGGCCAAGAAGGATTCGAGGAAGGCGCTGTATGCCGCGCGGGCCAGGAAGGCGTGGGAGGAATGGAGGAGTGGCCCCACTGATGCGGACACGTAGCCACGGAGATTGATGGACCAGGACAGTGAGTAGCTAAAGGCGACATGAACGGTGGTGCAAGGGGTTAACTCCCCCCCACTCCAGCTAATGTCTCCCCAATCTCCTCCAGAATCCTTTCCGCCATCTCAACCGGCTTTTCCGCCTGGCTGATGGGCCTTCCCACCACCAGATAATCCGACCCGGCCGCGATGGCCCGTCCGGGCGTCATCACCCTGGTCTGGTCGTCCTTGGTTTTGTGGTCCGAGGGCCTAATTCCTGGCGTAACGATAAGAAAATCATCCCCATACACGCGCCTGAGCATGGACGCTTCCCGGGCCGAGGCCACTATGCCCCCGCACCCGGAGGCCAGGGCGATTCCGGCCCGGACCTCCACCAGCTTCTCGATGGAACCCGGAAAGCCGAGTTCGGCCAGCTCTTCCGACCCGTAGCTGGTCAGCACCGTCACACCGAGCACGGTCGTGTCTCCTGCCTCGGCCACGGCGGCCCTGGTCACGCTGCCAACATGGGCGTGCATGGTGGCCATGTGCACCCCGCGCTTGGCGGCCTCGCGCATGGCCAGCCCCGTGGTCTGGGGGATGTCCAGGAATTTCAGGTCCAGCATGAGTTTGTGGCCCGTGCCAATTATGCGGTCCACCAGACCGAACCCCTCGGCCAGAAAGAGCTGCAACCCAACCTTGAAATAGCCGATGGTCCCGCCCAGGCGGTTCACCCAGTCGAGGGCCTCGGCACCGGTGGGAACGTCCAGGGCGAAGATCACCCGTTCGCGGAGCGGAATATCCCGGATGATCATACCGCGAATCCTATAAGCGATGCGAATGAGCGCCCCTCGCCCGTGTGCAGCCGCCTGTCCCAGATGAGGTTCTGCACGGCCCACCAGTCCTCGGGCAGGCCAAGCTCGCGCACCCGGCGCACCATGCGGCTTAAGCCCTCCCAATCGGGAGAGGATGAAGCGGTCTCCGCTAGCGCCAGGGCGTTCACCCGCTCCATGAGATCGTTTCGCTCAAATCCGCTGCCGGTGCTCTGGCGTAAAAACGTCAGCAGAAGCTCGCGTTGCTTGGGTGAAAGATCGAGTCCCCACACGTAGGCCCATGACAGAGAGTCCCACATCCCGGCCCAGCGTGGTGCCAGGGTCATGGTGGTCTGGGCTTCCTGAATTTCGGTAATCAGATTCGCACCGCAGGACATGCGTTCGACGGCCTGGATCCAAAGGTTGTCCGAGGCCTGAACCGCGAAGGCGTCGGCCAGGGCCTGGCGTTTGTTCACGGGTAGTTCCCGGGGGATGAAGGTCGCGTCTCCCCCTGGTCCGCGCACAGTGACGGGTATGTTCAGCGGATCGACCAGGGCGGGAAGACCCGCCGTGGCTCCATCGGCTGTTGCGCCCGGATGGTGTCCGGTTGTTGGAGCGTCCCATGTCCAGCGAACCTCATCCACGCCGCTTTCCAGGGCCCAGGAAATGCTGGCAGTGCCTTCCGTGGGAGATGAGGCCTTTATGGTCACACTGACTCCAGGCCAGCATGCCTGAGCGGTCTTTCCGCGAGCCGGCAGGCGTTTCTCTGCCCAGAGGGTCAGCAGGGCCTGTGCGGTAAGAGACGCTTCGGTTTCGCGGCGGGGGACCACCATGGTGCGCCAGACATTCTTGCCGTCGCCCAATTCGGGCAGGTTGGATTCAGCGGTTTTAAGAATTGGCAGGATCTCCGGCTCCATGTCCGGGCCGCCGGTGCGCGCGGCCAGCTCCATGGCCCTCAGAGCGTAGGTGAGCCCGTTCACCGGCTCGATGCGGGAGATTTCGTCGAAGAACCAGGCGCAGCTGGCAAGCGAGGCCAGGCCCCACTGCTGCATGGCCAAAAGCTTCCAGGCCACGGCCTCTTCGGCAGGGGGCAAGGATTTGCGGAAGTGGAGCTTGGCGTAGGCGTCCTGGTCCATGAGCCCGGCCAGAACCTTGCCGTACTCCGTAAGCGCCGCCCTGGGGTCGGCAAAGCAGGTCGCACCGCGCTGGAAGTAGTGCAGGTCGGCCATCTCCTTCATGCGGGACAGGGCGTGGCGCAAAGGCCCCCTCCAGCGCTGGTGCCAGCCGGGGTGCCCGCCGTCGGTGCAGCCGCAGTTGGACTGCCAGCGCTCCACACCGTGGGCGCAGCTCCAGGCCGAGGGCTCGTGGAGGCGTATCTGCTCTTCGGGCGGATTGGCGGCAAGGAAGGAGGCGAAATTCGTAAGGGCAAGCCCGTCGCGGCGGTGGTTGGCCTGGTCCAGCACGAAAGCCAGGGCCATCTCGCCGAAGGTGAAGTGGTGGCCGTAGGTCTCGCCATCGGTTGCCAGGGCCAGAAGACCGGGGCTGGCCGCCTGGGAGAGCCTGCGCCAGAAAGTCTCGCCGTCAGCCAGCAGGTGTTCGAAGGCCACGGCCTGGGACAGGGGGCCGTCGTAGAAAAACACGCTGATGCTTCGCCCTGATGGCAGCTTCACCAGATAGGGGCGCCTGATGTTCAGGCTGCCCTGGTCCACCGGGGTCCAGTGGCCGTTGGTGAGCGGGCCCACAGCCTTGGCCTGGCCCGGAGCGAGCACGGTGAAGGCGATGCCGTTGGCCGCCAGGACTTCCAGGGAAGCTGTGTCCACGGCGGTTTCGGCCAGCCACATGCCCTCGGGAGCACGGCCGAAGCGGGCCGTGAAGTCGTCCACGGCCCAGGACACCTCGAGTTCCTTGTCAAGCTGCGAGGCCAGGGGCAGTATCTGGTGGTGGTAGACCTGGGCCATGGCGTTGCCGTGTCCCAGGCGGGCCAGGCTGGCCTTGTCCGCTTCCACCATGAGGCGCACCGTGTCCGGGTAGGCCGTGGCCATCCAGTTGAGCAGTGTGGGGCCTGCGTTGAAGGATATCCATTCGTAGCAGTTCATCACCTCCGCGATGCGTCCCGCCCCGTCCAGTCGTCTGGCCCGGGCCAGGGGCGCGTAGGACTCGCGGGTGATGCGCTGGTTCCAGTTCAGGCTGGGTGCGGCGCTGCCCTCGGGGAGAATGGTATTCAGCCAGGGGTCCTCGCGGGGAGGCTGGTAGAAATGGCCATGGATGCAGAGGTGTTTGTCCATGGCCTGTGCCATAAACGTTTTGTAGGCCTTTTGGTAGAGGTCAGGTGGGTCGTTGCCGCCAGGGCTTGCCCATGGCCCGGGCCAGCACCCCGGCCAGGTCCACGAATTCCACGGGCTTGGCCAGGTAGTCGTCCATGCCAGCGGCCAGGAAACGCTCGCGGTCACCCGGAAGGGCGTGAGCAGTGAGCGCGATGATGGGGATTCGCGCCTTGTCGCCCAGGGCCGGAGCCGTGCGGATGGCTTTCGTGGCGGCCATGCCGTCCATCTTGGGCATCTGGATGTCCATGATCAGACAGTCGAAATCCTCCTGGGCCAAGGCCTTCAACGCTTCGGCTCCGTTTTCCACTATTGTGGCCCGGTAGCCCAGGCTTTCAAGCATATCCATTGTCATCACGGTGTTTATGGGGTCGTCCTCGGCCAATAGCACCCGGGAACCAGGCAAGATCGCTCCCGGATGAGCTGGGGCCTGCATGGGGGCTTCGGTCCCCATGGGGGCGACGCGCACGGGCATGGAGAAGAACACGGTTGTGCCTGCTCCGGGTTCGGTGTCTATGCCAAGGGTGCCTCCCCACAGGGTCACCAAGCGCTTCACCAGGGCAAGCCCGAGTCCGGCTCCCTGGTAGAGCCTGGTATGGGAACCGTCCGCCTGGGTGAAAGGCTCGAAGACCTTGCCGAGTTTGTGGCTGTCGATGCCTATGCCCGTATCCTCCACGGCGAACAGAAGAGTGGAAACCCCGAACTTGTTCTGTTGCACGCCATCCACTCTCAGAGTCACCGTGCCGTTTTCGGTGAACTTCACGCCGTTGCCCACCAGGTTGAACAGCACCTGGCGAAGCCTCCCTCCATCGCCCATGAACGTACGCGGCAAATCGGCATCGGATTCCACAGTGAGTCTTACGGACTTGGCCTGGGCTTGCCGCAAATAGAGCTGGGCGATCTCGGCCAGGATGTCCGCCGGGGCGAAAGGAGTCAGACTGCACTGCTGGCCTCCCGACTCCAGGCTGGAGAGGTCGAGGATGTCTCCCAAAAGGGTCAGGAGCGACCGGCCGCAGTCCAGGGCGTTTTTCACCCATCCCTGCTGGCGTGTGTCGAGATGGGTTTTCTCCAGGAGCTGGAGCATGCCTAAAACGCCGTTTAAAGGGGTGCGGATTTCGTGGCTCACGTTGGCCAGGAATTCGCTTTTGGCGAGGTTGGCCTCCTCGGCTGCCTCCTTGGCTGCGACGAGCTCGCGCTGGGTCTTGAGCTGTTCGGTTATGTCGATGGCCACGGCAAGAACCACACGCTCGCCCGAAGGGTCTTCGGTGAGCAGCGCATCGAGGAGTATCTGTCTGGTTCGACCCTGGGCGGTACGCAATTCGGCCGGGAGCCGCCGTAAAGGCATGCCCACCCACAGCTGCTCCAGGCGGTCGCGATCCACGGCGAGGACTTCTGTGGCTGGTGTGGAGACCAGTTTTTCCCTGGAAAAGCCGGTCTGGTCGCACAGGCTGCGGTTGACATCGCTGAACCAGCCGTTCGGGGCCAGCGAGAACATCATGACCGGGGCCGACTCGAACATCTGGCGGTACCATGTGCGGCTCACCCGCACGAGACGTTCGCGTTCGTCCAGGGACTCCATCATCTCTCGGATGGAACGTGCCAGCGAGGCAAACTCTTCGACTCCGGAGTAGGCGGGCCGTTCACCCTGTTTCAAGGCCCGGGCGATGAGCGCAACCGGGCGGGAAACCGTCCGCTGCGAGAAGTACAAAAATCCCGCCAGAGCCAGGACCAGAAGACCGCCTGCGCCCAGGTACATGTGACGGATACTGCCGGACAGCTGCTCGTAGTCGCTGGGATTCTCCACCAGAATCACGCGCCATTTCCAGAGGCTGAACTCCAACTGGTAGGTGTTAAACTTCAGCCCGCCGATGTCCGCCAAAACCAGTTTTTGCGTTTCCAGTGGGAGCGCGGGCAGCTTGTCCGGGGAGTCCAGCCCATGGCTCAGCAGCACGGCGCCCTCGGCATCCGTGAGGACCGCCTTGATGTCGGTGAGGCGCAGGTATTTTTCCAGCCGGGAAAGGGCCCTGGCCTTGGTTACCCGTACTTCAGACGGGTCCGAGAGTTTTCCGGAACTGGCCAAGTGGTCGTACGTGTTGCCCAGAATGTCTGATATCTCTCGGCCGTAGCTTTTCAGGTCGCGTTCGGTGCGTTCGTGGGCGAACCGGGAAATGGCACCGAGCACGAAGATCGTGAGGAATCCCCACAAGAGGAGCACCCCGACGATGACGGGCAGGGCCAGGCGGACCGAAAGGCGGTTGAGCACGTGCTACCTCGCAATGGCCGGTTTGGCCGTACGCATTTCATCGGGCCAGACAATCTCCCGTTTGCCTTTTTGCCATTGAAGCGTGAGAGGGAACTGGCGCAGTTGCATGCCGGACGGGTCCACTCCGTAGCGGCCCAGGATGGTAACGGTTTCCAGCCCGGTCAGAGACTGCCTGATTTTGTTTTTGTCCAGAGATTGTGCCTTGGCCACCGCTGCCTCAAGAATCTGGCCTCCGGCATAGGATGAAGCCGCCATGGAGTCGGGGTCTTGCCGGTAGGCGCTCCGGAACCGTTCCACGAACGCTTCCCCGCCCGGGAAGGCCTTGGCGATTCGGATCTCCCAGGGGACGGTGGTGAAAGTGCCGTCCATCTCGCGGCTGGAAAGGTCGCGGAGGGCCTTGTTGATTCCCTGGCTGGAGGAAATGTAGATGGCTTTGGGTTTCCAGGTGGACCGCCTGAGCAGGCGAACGGCCTCGGCACAGCCTTCCTGGCTGCCCCACACTGCCACTGCGTCTGGTTTGACCCTGGTGATCTGGTGCAAAGCCCCCGGGAGGCCTTTGACCCCCGTGGAAACCTTCATGGCCAACTCCAGCCCGTAACGTTTGGACCATTTGGTTGAGTTTTCCAGCACGGCAGCGCTCATGGGGTGGTCCGCCACAAGCAGCGCCACCTGTTCGAGCCCTGCTTTGGAGATGAGTTCGAAAAAACCGGCCGACCATTCAGACAGGGGGGACTGAACCCCGAAGGACAGGCCCTTGCCGCTCTTCCATAAGGCGTCCGAGGCGCCAACAGGGAACACGCAGGGGGTTTGGGATTCTTCAAGGGTTGGGATGATGGCCAAAACCAGGAACGTGTTGTCCGGACCAAGGAGCAGGTCGACTTCCTTCTTGGCGATGAAATCAGCGTAGGCAGCGGCGGTCTTTGCCAGATCCGAAGCGTCGTCTTTTACCACCAGCTCAACCTTGCGGCCCAAGATGCCCCCCCTGGAGTTCACCTCCGCCACCCAGATTCTGAGGCCCTTCTCGTACATATCGCCTGATGAACCGTACTCGCCGCTCAAGCTCGCTGATACTCCCACCCTGACGGGGCTGTCCGTTTGCACGGCCTGAGCTCCGGCGACAAGGGCGGCAGTGGCGGCCAGGATAAACAACAAGAGGATACGCACGGAATGAACGTCCTTTTACGGATTTTCGTTTCCAACATACTCTCTAACGGAAATAATGAACAGGGGGTTGAAGAATTTTTTTGTTGTGTCCCTGATTTTTCAAAAAATTATTTTTTCAACTACGCGAGAGAAATGAGTTGGGACAGGACAAACAATGGAAAAGGAACACGCCACTGTGAAAGAAGCGGGAAAAAGCTTGGAGCATCGAATGAATGATGTCCGATCGCGAATCGATCGGTCAAGACTGCATCACAAAAAAAAGGGCGGAAGAATCAAAGCATGAAAACAAAGGATTAATGAAGTTACGAACAAATTATGCACAGCATATTGTTCATAGTTTCATTCATTGTCTGCGTACCCACAAGGCAACGCGGGTGGCGAACCACTCCAGGGTGAGAGTCGGATTCACCTGTCCCACCAGGATCTCCTGGGAACTCTCCAGGAGAAGATCCAGACGGCGCAGGCCCGGTAGGCCCAAACGCTCGAGGAGAAATGAACCCAGGCTGGACGTGGACCTCTCCGCCAGGACGTCGGCAAGTTCTTTGGACAGAGCCAGGATTACATGCTGGGCCGTGTTGCGGGTGATTTTTCCTTTGGTGCCTGTGAGGGCGAAAAGACCAAGGCCGGTGCGCCAAAAGTGTTCCAGGGCTTCCAGCCATTCCGCAGCTGACCGCTTCTCGTCAGGGGTTTGAGCTTCCCCGGCATCGGGCCAGGCCAGGGTAAGGGTCCAGGATCGGGAGACCAGGGTGGGAAGAAGACGCTCCCTCTGGGGGGCCAACAGAACGAAACAGTTGCCTGGCCTGGGTTCTTCCATGGATTTGAGCAGCGCGTTCGCCGCTGCCGGGGTAAGGCCCTGGGCTTCGGTGAGAATCACCACCCGGTGGCCGGGGCCACGCGGCGGCTCCCCCACTTTGGAGCGAACTTCGCGGATGTCGTCCACCTTGATGGACTGCTCGCTGCCGTCCAGGAAAACAAGGTCCATATAGACCCTGTCCCTGACCTGGGTGCAGCAGTCACACGCTCCGCAAGCGCCGGTCTCGCTGCAGCTCAATGCCGCGGCATAGTAGAGGGCGGCCGCTTCGCGGTCGGTGGCGGTCCCCCCCTCCAGCACAAGCACCTGGGGAGGATTGTCCGCCAGCTGGTCCAGTCGCCGCCTCGCCGGGTCCTGGCGGGGGGAAAGCCCGAAAAAGGCGGCGTCCATGGTCTATCCCTTATAGATGGTCTGCGCCCGGTCCGGCCCCACGGAGATGATGCGCACCGGGGCTCCGGAAAGCTCTTCCACCCTGGTGAGGTAGTCACGCGCCGCCTTGGGCAGATCGTCCCAGGAGCGGCAGGACGTGACGTCCTCCTTCCAGCCCGGCAGGGTCTCGTAGTTGGGGGTCACATGGGCCAGGGCCCCTTCGCGCTGGGGCGGGTAGAGAATGTCTTTGCCTTCGTAGCGGTAGGATGTGCAGATCTGAAGCGAGTCCAGGCCGCCCAGCACGTCGAGCTTGGTGACGGCCAGGCCCGTGGTGCCGTTTAAGCGCACGGCCTCGCGCAGGAGCACCATGTCCAGCCAGCCGCAGCGGCGCTTTCGCCCCGTGGTGGCTCCGAACTCGGCGCCCACGGACTGCAGGTGTTCGCCCTGGGCGCAGGTCAACTCCGTGGGGAACTGCCCGGAACCCACGCGGGTGGTGTAGGCCTTCACCACGGAAATGATGTCGCCAAGATCCTTGGGAGAGCATCCGGCCCCTGCGGCGGCGTTGCTTGTCAAACAACAGGAGGAGGTTACGAAGGGGTAGGTGCCGTGGTCGATGTCCAGATGGGTCCCCTGGGCGCCTTCGAAAAGCACTCCAGAGCCGGAGGTCAGGGAATCCTGGACCAGTGCGGACACGTCAGCCAGATAGGGGACTATGCGCCTGGCCAAGGGCAGAAGTTCGGCCATCACCGTGGCGTGGTCCAAAGGCTTCATGCCGTAAAGGCCTGCAAACAAGGCGTTTTTCTCGTCCAGGGCATGCTTCACCTTGTCGGCCAGCAATGCCTCGTCCAGGAAATCCCCGGCGCGGATGCCCACGCGCGAGGCCTTATCTTCGTAGCAGGGGCCGATGCCGCGGCCGGTGGTGCCGATCTTGCCCCCGGCCTTGGCGGTTTCCCGGGCGGCGTCAAGCAGCTTGTGGTATGGCATGATGACGTGGGTGCGATAGCTCACGGCCAGCCTGGCCGGAGACATGTCCACGCCTTTGGCGGCGAGCTTGTCCGCCTCCATCAGGAACACCTCGGGGTCGAGCACCACTCCCGCGCCGATGACGCAGCGTTTCCCCTGGTGCAGAATGCCGGAGGGGATGAGGTGCAGAACGGTCTTCTCGCCGCCCACCACCAGGGTGTGGCCCGCATTGTTGCCGCCGTGGAACCTGACGATAAGGCTTACCTTCTCCGTGAGAAGGTCGACGATCTTGCCCTTGCCCTCGTCGCCCCATTGGGCGCCGTGAACCACCATGCCAGCCATTGAGCCTCCAAGAGGTCGAAGCCCGGGGACCTTTTCCCGAACCTGCTCCAGGGCATAAGCCCTGGACATGCCTGAGGAAGATGCTCCCCAGAACCTCTGCGATTTGATTGTCGTCGGGCGCCGCGATCGGCCCCGTAAGTTAGCCCTTTCACAAAAGGCTTTTTTGCGTAAAAAACCCCACCAGTGTTGTCAACGAAATACGGCGAACTGACGGCCGGGTATTCTGAGGGCATGTTCCGTAAAGATGGGACTTCCTTGACCCGGCGGGTGCTCTGCGGGCAGGATAGGCAGGCCGCCCATAATGGGCTGTCCGCTGTGAGCGCGTAGCAATATAGGATTCCAAAGGAACGAAGTTCCTTTGGCCGCCGGAGGCAGCTTCATTCTCATGGAATTCACAGTCTATCTCGCCCCCAGGGGATTCACCAACGAACTCGTGTACGAGCTTGGCGACGTGGCCGAGGTCGTGGACCGTCTGGTCTTCGCTCCGGGCCCGCCGCGTCCGGTGGCCTGGGCTCAGAACATATGGCTCAACCCGCAACGCATCCAGATAGAATCCATCAGCGACGGGGCCAATAAATTAAAAGCCCTGCAGCGCAACTGGTCGCTGTGGTCCGTGCGGCACAACCGGCGGGCCAGACTCATCGAAGAACAGTTGCCGGCGGTAAAGCCCAAGCCCGTGGTCATCGGCACCCCACCGCCCAGGGCTCCGCTCGGGGCCTGGACGCTTTTGGAGCGCGACGTGATCGTGGCCTCACCCGCCTGCTCCAGCCCCTTCCCGCACGGCGAAATTCAGTTTCTGGAGAACAAGAAGGACCCTCCCAACCGGGCCTATCTCAAGCTCTGGGAGCTTTTCACCCTTCTCGAAGCCGCTCCCAAGCCCGACAGCTTCTGTTTGGACATGGGGGGAAGCCCCGGCGGATGGTCCTGGGTGCTGGCCAGCCTGGGGTGCAAGGTGCTCACCGTGGACAAGGCGGAGCTTGACCCGCGCATAGACGCCATGCCCAATGTGGACTTTCGCATGCTCTCCGCATTCGCGCTCGACCCGCGAGAAGTGGGGGAGGTGGACTGGTTTTTTTGCGACGTGGCCTGCTATCCGGACAGGCTGTGGCGCCTGGTGGACCGCTGGCGCACCTTCGGCAAGGTGCGCAACTTCGTGTGCACCCTCAAATTCCAGGGACCGACCGATCACGAGACCGCGGCCAAGTTCTGGGCATTCCCAGGATCGCGTCTGGTGCATCTCTTCAACAACAAGCACGAGCTGACCTGGGTTTTGTTGGACAAGGAGGAGTTCCCCAATTTCGCTCCGGAGCCGGATGAAGCCACGGACAAACTGGGCGAGTTCGGAATGCCGGAACCTACTCCGTAGGGCCGTGTTCCTCTTTTGCCTTGAAGTTGAGGACCTTGCCCTTCGTCTTGGGTTTGGCCTGATGCTGCGGAGCGGACGCGGGCAGGTGGGGAACCGCCTCGATGATGGCTTTAGGGGGAGGTGATTCTCCCGGGGTTCTTCCCTCGGACCAGTTCAGGTTGAAGAGCTGGTTCTTGAAGCGGATGGCCTGGATCATGGAGAGGATGAGCACCGCCTCTTCCCAGCGTTTGGACGGCTCGAAACGCTTCACCTGGTCGGCGTAGCGTTCCCACAGGCTCGTGAGCGATGCCTCGTCGTAGTTGTTGAGCTGCTTAGCCAGCTTCACCAAAACTTTTTCCACGTTTCCTCCGCATCCGACACCCCGTGTCTACCATGAATTCCCAGCGCGGCCAATGCCCGTTTGCCGCCGGAAGCCGCCTGTGATAGCTGTATCCTCCCATCACGCACACTGGAGCACACACCATGAGTGATCTCAAAAAAATGTACACCACCATCCAGGGAGACCCCTTCCCGGAAGATATGACAATTACCTTGGGCGACAAAACCCTGAAGTTCAAAAAGCGTACCTGGACAATAGAGGGAGAGGCCAAGGGGCTGCGTTACGGAGAAAATCCGGATCAGCCTGCCGCCCTGTACCAGCTCACGGAAAACTCCCTGGAGCTGGACGGCGTCACCTTCAGGGGGCCAAAGCGCGGGCTGGTCTCGGCGCTCACGGAAAAACACCTGATCCAGTCCGGAAAACATCCCGGCAAGACGAACCTTACGGATGTGGACAACGGGTTGAACATTCTGCAGTACCTTTCGGCCAAGCCGGCAGCGGTCATCCTCAAGCACAACAACCCCTGCGGCGCTGCCTGGACCAACGAAGGTCTGGCCGTGGCCTTTGAGCGGGCCAACCTGTCCGACCGCATCGCTGCCTTCGGCGGGGCCATCGTGGTCAATCGCACCATGGACAAGGTCACAGCCGAGCAGATCGTGGCCAACTACTTCGAAGTGGTGGCCGCCCCGGACTACGAGCCCGAGGCCCTTGATATCTTAAAGACAAAAAAGAACCTGCGCATCATCGCCATCCCAGGCATAAGCGACCTGACGGCCTTTGTGGGCGAGCCCTTCCTGGACGTGAAATCCCTTATGGACGGCGGCATGGTGGTGCAGTTCTCCTTCCGCAACCGCATCCTCACGGGTGACGATTTCCTTCCTGCCAAGGGTGAGACCAAGGACGGCAAGGCCTTCGTGGCCCGTGGCCCCAGCCCCCAGGAGGCCGACGACCTCCTTTTCGCCTGGGCCGTGGAGGCAGGCGTCACCTCGAACTCGGTCATCTTCGCGAGAAACGGCGCCACGGTTGGCATCGGCACCGGCGAGCAGGACCGCGTTGGCGTGGTGCAGCTCACCATCTACAAGGCCTACACCAAGTATGCCGACCTTCTGGCCTTCCAGCGCCACAAGCTCTCCATTCACGAGCTGCGCGAAAAGGCCGCCACGGACGATGCCTTGGCCAAGGCCCTGGCGGACATCGAGGCCCAGACCAAGGCCGACAGGGGCGGACTGCCCGGCTCGGTGCTCGTCTCCGACGGGTTCTTCCCCTTCCGCGACGGCGTAGACCTGGCCATTGCCCAGGGAGTGACGGCGATCGCCCAGCCCGGCGGCTCCATCCGGGACTGGGAGGTGGTGCAGGCCGTCAACGAGGCGGTCCCGTCCGTGGCCATGGTGTTCACGGGTCAGCGTTCCTTCAAGCATTAGGGAGCCTAGGGCGTTTCCCTCCGATATGTCTGCCGCCTGTGCAAATGGTGTTTTGGACTCTTTGCGCAGGCGGTAATGGGGGAATGTACGGCTTCCGCTCCGGATGTGCTGTCATAAGAGCCGTTTGCCGAATGCCCGAGCCGAGTGCTGGTTATGAAAAAGAACGTAAACATCCTGCTCTTAGCCTTCTCCATCTTCCTGGTGTTCTCTCTCGTGGTGTTTCTGTTCCACAATATTGTCGTGATGTCGGACCTGGTGTCGTCACTTCATCCCGGGGCCGGGCTCTTTCTCAAATATGCCTTGTCTCTTCTTGTTCTGGCTGGTCTCTGCTGGCTGTTGGGCGCTTTCGTGATACGCCCGGAAGCCCTCATTCCTCCCGTTGATCCCACGCCCGAAGAAAAGGCGCGCTACCTGAAGAGACTTGACCGGCGCTTGCGAAAAAACAAGCTGCTGCGGCAAAGCGGCACGTGCCGGGAATCGGACAGCATCGAGATCAAACTGTCTGTGCTCGAGGCCATGGCGAATGAAGAGATACGGAGCGCGGCGAAAAAGGTTTTTCTCTCCACGGCAGTCTCGCAGAATGGAAGACTGGACTCTCTTGTGGTTTTTCTCAGTACAGCGTTTCTCGTGTGGAAGGTGTCGCACATCTACAATCAACGCCCGTCGCTCAAGGAGATGTACTCGATATATCTGAATGTCGTCGGCTCGTCGTTCGTGTCGTACGGCATCGATGAGATCGACATCAAAACGCAGATAAATGCCCTGGTTGAGCCGTTGATGGCCCATGCCGTCGGCCATGTGCCCATCGTTTCCTCGATAACGTCCTCGTTTGCCAACGCCTTTTTCCACGGAGCCGTGAATTGCATCCTGGTATCCCGTGTGGGGCTTCTTACGAAGAATTATATCAGCATGGGGTACGACCTGGACAACGGCCTCAGGAAGAGCTCCTTTCAGGAAGCGGTGTCCTTTGCGAGGGATGTGTTCACAGGTTCGTTCAAGGAATTGAAGAACGCCCTGTGCGAAGTCGCTTCCGCCCCGCTTGAGAAGCTGAAGACAAAAACGGCCAGAGCCGCCAAGAGCGCTTCCGAACGAGTTGGGGATGTTTGCGGGGCGGTAGCTGATGGCGCCAAGTCCGGTGTTCAGAAAACCGCCGAAGCGGTGTCCTCGGCCGGATGCAGCGTCGCAACTGGGGCCAAGGCCGCACGCGGGCGGGCCGTGGACGCCTGCGGGTCCATGAAGGACGGGACAGTGGCCGGAGCACAGAAGGCGGTCGGCGCGATATCCTCGGCCGGCCATAAAGTGGCTTCCCTGTTCAAGGGGAAAAAGAAAGCCGAACCTGAAACACCGTGATTGGTTCGCGCCGGGTCGCGACCCGCATCCGGCATTGTCCAACCGACTTTCTGGTGGAAGCAGGCTCACTATGAACTCATATTTCGCAGGGAGGGCGGGGAGCGACTTGTTGGAGGCGCTCTTCCCGGCCGCCGGAGGCATCTTTTCTTGACCAAACATCCGTCCATTCAAACCGTGCCCACACCTGGCTGCATCGTGGAGTTCATGCAGGGCAACGAGCCCCATATGGCATGGGTTGAGGAAGCCTCTGGAGAGAAGCTTCGCCTGTACACCCTGAACAAACGCGAGACCAAGCTCGCTTCGTCTCGACTGCTCCCCTGGGCCGGGCCGCGTTTCGAGGGCCAGTTCAACAAGGAAGCGGTTCTTGAGAAACTCCGCGAGCACGCCAAGCGCCGCGAGGAACTGGCCGGAAACATTGATCCATTGGAAATCTGGGAACTCGCCCAAGGGGAGGTCACCCAGTCCTCGGCCGCCTGGTTCGCCGGTCTGGCCTTCGAGAATCCGGATGTTGACCAGGTGGCGGCCATGGGCCGGGCGCTCTTGAGCCTTAAAACCCATTTCAAGTTTCAGCCCCCCAATTTCGAAGTGTACGCTACGGACATGGTGGAACGCCGCCTGGCCGAGCAGGAGACAGCCCGCGAACGCGAATTGGTGGTGACTGCCGGGCAGGATTTCTTTCACGAACTCTGGACCGGTTGGGCTTCTGGCAGGCGAAAGGACGTGGCCAGGCTTGCCGCGCACCTGGACCCGGAGGCCGCCGAGAAACTGAAAGGACTGTTGCGGGGCCTGCTGGCCGATCCTGAAAGCCAGGAACTGGCTCCTCTGTGGCAGAGCTTGCGCAAGGGGCTGCCTGAGCATCCCCATCAGGCGCTTATAATCGCCATGGAGTGGGGCATTGTGCCCCCCCACCACAACGCGCTGCTTGATCAGGCCGGATATGACGCGGGCGACGCCTGGAGCGCCGCACATGGCGAGAGCATATCGCAGCTCCTGGCCGATTTTCAGGCCAAGAAGGGCCAGCCGGAACCTGGCGAGTACGTCAGCGTGGATTCGCCCACCACCCGAGACATCGACGACGCCTTCCATGTGGAGCGGACCGAATACGGCTGGCGGGTGAGCATGGCCCTGGCCAGGCCCACCTTGTCCTGGGACTTCGAAAGCGGGCTGGGAAGGGCCGTTTGGCAGAGGGCCTCGAGCCTGTACCTGCCCGAGGGCGTGAGCCATATGCTCCCCGAGTCCCTCGGTTGCGATCTCTACAGCCTGAAGGCCGGCGAGGACCGCCCCGCCCTTATTCTGGACTGGATTCTGGACGAGGTGGGCGCGGTGACGAACTTTGCACCCAGACTCTCCTGGGTGCGCGTGTCGCAAAACCTCACCTACGAAGGCGTGGAAACAGCCCTCCAGGACGGTTCGGCAGCGCAGGGCATAACGGCGGCCCATGCATTGGCTCAGCTGCTGAGGGACGCGCGCATCCAGCGGGGAGCCGTGGTCATCGACAGGCCCGAACCCAAGATTCGTCTGGAGGGCCAACCTGAAAACGTCCGGGTCCGGATCGAACAGGAGCCGGAATACCCTGGCGCGCAGATGGCCGTGAGCGAACTCATGATCCTGGCCAACACGTCCGTGGCGGCCTGGGCCCAGGCTCATGACGTCGCCCTGCTGCACCGCGTGCAGGATATCGCCATACCGCACGGGTATGCCGGGGTGTGGACCAATCCGGTGGACATGCACCGCGTGGTCAAACAGCTCTCCGGCGCCACCCTGGAAGTCCGGCCCGGACGTCACGCCAGCCTGGCGGCGGAGGCGTACTCGCCGATCACCTCTCCGCTGCGCAGGCTCACGGACCTTGTGAACCTGGGGCAGGTGGAGTCCTTTCTTGCCTCGGGCTCGCCGAAATTTACCCGCGACGAGCTTGTGGCCAAGCTCCCGGGAATCGCGGCCCGGCTTGACGCGGTGGGGCAAATCCAGAGGTTCCGGCCGCGTTACTGGAAACTGTGCTATATGCGCGACAAGTGCAGGGAGCGCGAGTTCGAGGCCGTTGTTGTCGAGGAGTGCGGGCCCGTTGCGGTTCTCAGTCTTACGGAGCTTCAGATGTACGTTCGCTGCGGGCGTGAGGCCCTTGGGGGCAAGACTCAGGAGGGGCAGCGCTTTTGGTTTAAGCTTGGCAAGGTGGACCCGCTGACCAACGAGTTCAGGGTGCTCTCGGCGCGCGAAATGGAAGACAAGCCGGACCCCGGGGAGTGGCCGCCACTGGCTGACTAACAACTGGGCGGACACATCCGCGAGCCGCGTGGATGGCCGATTCTGGCAGATGCGCTTGGGCGTACTGTGTAAGGCGCGTTGACCAGGCGGGGCGGCTCTGGCACTCTTTGGGAGAGAGAAATTAAGGAGAGTGACGTGATCGCCAAGATTCTGTGGCTCGTGCTGGCCTACCTGGCCGGGTCCTTCCCATTCGGGCTCTTCATCGCCCAGGCCTCCTGCAACATAGACCCCCGCAAGGCCGGCAGCGGCAACATCGGCGCCACCAATGTGGCCAGGCAGTGCGGCACGAAGCTTGGAGTGGCCACTCTGGTCTTGGATGCGCTCAAGGGCTTCGCCCCCGTAGCCGTGGCCTGGCAGATGGGTGATGGCTGGTTCGCTGGCCTGGCTGCCTTGGCCGCCGTGTCCGGGCACATGTTCCCGGTATTTCTGCACTACAAGGGGGGCAAGGGCGTGGCCACCACCATCGGCGCGTTTCTGGCGCTCTCGCCCATGGCCACCGTCGTTTCCGGGCTTCTCTGCGCCGCAGCAATAGCCATCTCGGGGTTCGTGTCCGTTGGGTCGCTCCTTCTGGCCGCCAGTCTGCCGTTTACGGTGTGGTGGGCTACGAGCTTCCAACTGGTGCCGGTGAGCCTGGTGGTTGCCGGGTTGATCATCTGGAAGCATGAGGCCAATATCCGCCGGCTTCTGGCCGGAGAAGAGAAACCCTGGAAAAAAAAGTCAGCGTAGCCAAGTAGTTGTAAAATGCAGCTTGACAGTGTTTGGGATGCCTTTTAATTTCGATTCGTACGCCCCGGAAAACGGAAGACGGTGCAAATCCGTCGCAGGCGCGCTGCTGTAACCGGCACAAAACGGGCGGTAAGCCACTGGGTAAATAACCCGGGAAGGCGCCGCGCACCACCCGGCCGGAAGTCAGAAGACGTTCCTGGGGAGCAACGGCCAGGCCCCGCGAATGGGCCATGGTTCCCGCTACGGTCCGAGCCGCTCAAGCGGCCGGAGACCACCACCAATTCTCTTGGCGTTTTTCTTTTGCGTGCATTGTTTTTCGATTCGGCAACCGGTTTGAAGTGGCGCATTAGCCTCGTTGCAAGCGGCCGATATGTTGTGGATTTATTTCGCTTCAACAGACGTTGGGCATCTGCTACGAGCAAACGAAATTCCGGATGAGCATGGAAAACGCATCGTCACAGGATAATAGAACAGCTGCTCAGGCCCGCATCAGGGCCGTGACCCCCCTGTCGCTGTGCGACTGGCCGGGGAAGAACACATCAGTCGTCTACGTGGGCGGATGCAACCTGCGCTGCCCCACCTGCCACAACGCCTCCCTGGCCTTCACCCCGAACTTTCACCCCGCACTCGAGCTTACAGCCGTATTAAAAGGCCTGGCAGCGCGTAGACGCTGGCTGGACGGGGTGGTGGTCTGCGGTGGCGAACCCACTCTGGACCCTGGCCTGCCCGACCTGGTGGAGGCGCTCTTCGGGCTTGGTCTCGCGGTCAAGGTGGACACCAACGGCATGCGCCCCGAGGTGGTCGCCGGGATACTTTCCAGGTGCCCCCAGACGCTGTTCGCGGTGGACGTGAAAGGCCCCTGGGAGAAGTATCCGGGCCTGACCGGCCAGGCGGTTTCCGGGCCAGACGCCCGGGATCGCCTGAAAGCCGTATTTCATCTGGCCTCAACTAACCCCGGCTCATTTGATTTCCGCATCACCGTGGTTCCGGGGCTCACCCCGCACGATGTCCGCGTGGCAGGTGGGTACCTGCCAGCGGGATTTACCCTGAAAGAACAACCCTTCGTACCTCCCGTTTACGGCAAGGAGACCCCCCATGCCCCTGCAGATTCAGAAACGCGACGGCTGCCTGGAAACCTGGTCCCTGGACCGGATCGCACTTGCCATACTGAAGGCCCTTAAAGCCAGCGGCGTCCAGGACCCTCTGCTGGCCAAACGCCTGGCCCGCAAGGTGGAGGAGAAGCTCGCCGATTGCGACGTCGCCCTCCAGGAGAACGTGCAGGACATGGTCGAGCGCGTGCTCATGGAGTCGCGCCTTTTCGACGTGGCCAAGCGCTTTGTCATCTACCGCGAGAAACGGCGCACTCTGCGCGAACAGAAGGCCGCGTACTTGGACATCGCGGAGACCATCGACAACTATCTCTCCAAGGCCGACTGGCGCGTGGCCGAGAACGCCAACATGGCCCATTCCTTCCAGGGGCTCATGCTGCACCTCTCCGGCACGGTGCAGGCCCGCTACGCCCTGGAGAAATACCCCGAGGAAGTCCGGGCCGCCCACGACCACGGCTACTTCCACATCCACGATCTTTCCTTCGGTCTGGCCGGATACTGCGCGGGCTGGAGCCTGCGCGACCTCCTGCTTGAAGGCTTCAACCTGGAGGGGCGGTCCTCGGCCGGACCGGCCAAGCACTTCGATTCAGCCCTGGGCCAGATGGTCAACTTCCTGGGCACCCTCCAGAACGAATGGGCCGGGGCCCAGGCCTTCAACAACGTGGACACCTATCTGGCCCCCTTCATCCGGCACGACGGCCTCTCCTACATGCAGGTACGCCAGGCCGTGCAGAAGTTCGTGTTCAACTTGAACACCACCTCGCGCTGGGGCGGCCAGACCCCGTTCACCAACCTGAGCTTCGACCTCACGCCCCCCAAGCACATCGCCAAGGAGGCGGCCATCATCGGCGGCAAGTTCCAGGAAGACAACTACGGCGACTTCCAGGCCGAGATGGACATGTTCAACAAGGCCTTCCTGGAGGTCATGGCCGAGGGCGACTATTACGGCCAGATATTCTCCTTCCCCATTCCCACCTACAACGTGACCGAGGACTTCCCCTGGGATTCCGAGATCGGCAAGAGCCTCTTGGATCTCACGGCCAAGTACGGGGCTCCTTACTTCCAGAACTTCATCAACTCCGACCTCTCGCCCGAGGACGTGCGCTCCATGTGCTGCCGCCTGCAGATGGACCTGCGCGAGCTGCGCAACAAGGTGGGCGGGCTCTTCGGCGCTGGCGACCTGACCGGCTCCATCGGCGTGGTAACCTTGAACCTGCCAAAGCTGGCCTATCTGTCCCATGGCGAGGAGGACTTCCTGGATCTTCTTGGCGAATACGCCACCCTGGCCAAGGACGCCCTGGAGTTCAAACGAAAGCTCATCCAGGGCCACCTGGACCGGGGCATGTTCCCCTATTCCAGCCGCTACCTGAAGCACGGCTACAAGGGCCATTTCTCCACCATAGGCCTGGTGGGCGGCCACGAGGCCTGCCTGAACATTCTGGGCAAGGGCATCGAGACCGAGGCGGGCGTCAGGCTCATGACCCGGGCGCTCAACCACCTGCGCGAGATCACCAGCCGTTTCCAGGAAGAGACCGGGAACCTCTACAACCTGGAGGCCACCCCGGCCGAGGGCACCAGCTACCGCCTGGCCAAGATCGACAAGAATCTCTACGCGGACATCCAGGCCTCGGGCAACGGCACCCCGTACTACACCAACTCCACCAACCTGCCCGTGGGCCAATGCGAAGACGTGATCGCCGCCCTGGAGCACCAGAACAAACTCCAGCCCCTGTACACGGGCGGCACGGTGTTCCACACGTTTTTGGGCGAGGCCGTGGCCGACACCGAGTCGCTCAAGAACTTCATCGTCAAGGCCTTCCGCATGACCAAGATCCCGTACCTGTCCATCACGCCTACGTTTAGCGTGTGCAAGGAGCACGGGTACATGTCCGGCGAACATCACGAGTGCACCACCTGCGGGGAGGACTCCGAGGTGTTCACCAGGATCGTGGGGTACTATCGCCCGGTGTCTCGCTGGAACAAGGGCAAGAAGGCCGAGTACGCGGATAGGGTGACGTATATGGGCGTGTGTGGGTGTGAGCCTGGGCAGTTGTAAGAACCAATTTGAGCAATTAATGTGAATGAGGGGGGCTTTGGCCCCCCTCTGTTTATGGAGGGCTCGAAATGACCAACAGGCGATTGCCACTTTTTGTTGCTCTGTGTTTCGCCGTGGCACTTCTAACGCCGGGTGAAGCTCGCGCCAACAGCGGCGTTCCCATGATCTTCCTCACCTGGCCGGGCATGGTCCTGGCGTTAATCCCAGTGATCCTTCTGGAAATGGTGGTCATTAGAAAACGCCTGGATCTGCCGCGTGAAACGGCGTTCAAAGTCTCCGCCTGGGCGAACATTGCCACCACCTTCGCTGGCATACCGATCACCTGGATTCTCCTGGTCGCTTTGGAGATGGTCACTGGCGGCGGGCAGGCTTACGGAATCGACACCCCATTCAAGAAGTTCCTGGCGGTGACATGGCAAGGGGCCTGGATGATCCCTTACGAGGCAAACAAAAATCTCTATTGGATGGTTCCTGCCGCGACCATGTGGCTTTTGGTTCCGAGCTTTTTCGTGTCCTGGTGGCTGGAGTACAAGGTGGCAGCCAAGCTGCTGCCTGACGCGGGCAGACAGCAGCTTAAATCGACCATGTTCAGGGCGAACCTACTATCATATTTTTATTTGGAGATGATCGTGCTGGGCTGGCTTGTCTATGAGATCGTTTTCGAGTTGTAGCATGGACGAGGAAATATGCGCCTACACGGCTCATCGCGAGGACGCGTGACAACCCCTGTTGTAATCTTCACCATCGGCCACTCCAACCATCCGGCCGAGCACTTTCTCGAACTCTTGCGCGCCCATGGCATCACCGCCGTGGCTGACGTGCGCTCCAAACCCTACACCAAGTACGCCAAACACTTCTGCCGGGAGCAGGTGGAGCGGCTCCTGCGCGGGGCAGGCATCCACTACGTGTTCTTGGGGAACCAGATAGGGGGCAAGCCAGACGATCCCAAACTTCTCGGCTCTGACGGCAAGCCCGATTACGCCCGCATCGCTGCCTCTCCCGAATTCGCAGCCGGGATCGACCGCCTGGTGAAAGGCGCTTCCCGCCAGACCATCGCGCTCATGTGCGGCGAGGAGAATCCGGCAAACTGCCACCGCCACCACCTGATCGCCCCTGCCCTGGCCGTGCGCGGCGTCAGGGTAAGCCACATCCTGGGCGACTCCAGCGTGGTGGAGGATGAAGAACTCAAGACGCTCCAATCCAGAAAAATCGGCCAGACCCAAAACTCACTGTTTTCCTGACGGAATTGCTGTGGCTGCGCGCGAGTGTCTCGTGTAGACGTTTCGCAAACAGGCGGCGTTCGGATATCCCGGCCCCATGCGGCAAAGCCAAGCGAGGCGGCGGATGAACCAGGAGCGGATGTTTTTTATCGACAACCTGCGCCTCACGGTGATCGTGCTGGTTGTGGTGCTGCACGTGGCGGTGACCTACAGCGGGCTGGGGGACTGGTACTACAAGGAAGGACGGCCGCTTGGAACGGGATCCTTCCTGTGCTTTTTGGGGTTTCAGGCCTTTTTGCAGGCCTTCTTCATGGGGGCGCTGTTCATGGTGGCTGGCTATTTCGCTGCGGCCTCGCTCAAGTCCAAGGGAGCGGCCGAGTTCCTCAAGGGCCGCGCGGTTCGCCTTGGCGTTCCGTCGCTCGCCTACATGCTGGCCATCAACCCGGCCACCATCTACTACCTGAAGGACTGGGACCGCACCCTCTTCCCGGTGAGCTTCTCCTCCTACTGGACCCGCTACGTGCTGGACCTCCACTTCATCGGCGGGTCCGGACCCATGTGGTTCGCGGTGGCGCTTCTTTTGTTCTGCGTGGTCTACGCCCTGGCGGAGGCGCTATCCGGCAGGGCAGCTCAGCCTGAGCCCGCCAAGCAGCACCCTTTTCCGGCCTTGCTGCCTGTAGGAATTGCTCTGGCAGCCTCGGCCGGGGCGTTTCTTCTTCGTCTCAAGTGGCCCATAGGCTCCAACGTGTACAACATGCAGCTGGGCTTCTTCTCTCAATACGTGATTTTATTCTGCGTGGGTATCGCGGCCCACAGCCGGGGATGGTTTTCCACCATCGGCTACGGCGTATCCAAGCGCTATCTAACCGCAGCCTTTTGCAGCATCCCGCTGCTCTTGGCGCTGGCCGTATACGGGGATGCTCTGGAGGGCAGCCAGCCCTTCCGGGGAGGAATGCACTGGCAGAGCCTGGCCTTTGCCGTGTGGGAGTCCTTCACCGGGGTGTTCATGTCTTTCGGGCTGGTGGGGTTTATGCGCGAGCGCTGGAACAGCCAGGGAAAACTCGCCCAGAGCATGTCGGCCAGCGCCTTCGCGGTGTACGTGTTTCACCCGCCGGTGCTGGTCTTTCTCTCCCAGGTTTTCCGGTCGGTTGATCTGGCCGCCATCCCCAAATTCCTGCTGGTGAGCGCGGTGGCGCTGCCTGCGAGTTTTCTGGTTGCGCGGGTGGTACGGGCCATACCGGTGATCAAGCTGATGGTCCGCTCCTGACACCCTCTTATTCCCCAAAGCAAAGCGCCCGTTGCCGGACTTTCGGCAACGGGCGCTTTGCTTTATGGGATTCCAAAGGGACACTGTCCCTTTGGCCGCCGGAGGCATATTCTCTTTCTCCGGACTCTTACAATTTCGCCAGGGTCTCCAGTTCCTTCTCGTGGGCCTTCACCCAGTGGTACAGGTCTTCCATCACGGTCCTGGCGCTTCGCTTCGGTTCCCAGCCAAAGGTGTCGCGAACCTTCTTGGCGTTGGTAATGTAGATGGCCATGTCCGCCGGGCGGTTTTCCGGGTCTACGTCCACCTGGATGCGGTTGCCGGTGATCTCCTCGCAGAGCATGGTGGTCTCCAGAAGGGACAAACTCACTTCCAGGCCGCCGCCCACGTTGAAGATGCCCCCGTCCGCCTTGGACCAGTCGGCAAGCTGGAGTTCCAAGAGGTCGAAGAGGTCGTCGGGATGGAACAGGTCGCGCACCTGTTTGCCCAGGCCGCCGAACCCGATGTACTTGAGCTTGCGCTTGAAATAGTGGGCCTGCATCCACAGGGAGAACACGCCCTGGTCCACCTTGCCGAACTGCCAGGGCCCGGCGATCACGCCGCAGCGGTTCACCACCCCTCGCAAGCCGTACATGGCCCGGTATTCCTCCAGCACGAACTCCGAGCAGAGCTTGGTTGCTCCGTACATGGACTTGGCCCCGTAGATGGGGAAGCGCTCGTCAACGCCCTGGGGACTAAAGCCTTCGGGACCCTGCTCGGTGGCCCACACGAAACGGGTGGCGCCTTCGGTGATGGGGATCGCGTTCAAGGGATCGTAGGCGTAGACGCGGCTGGTGGAGAGAAACACCACATCGGCGCGCTGCTTGCGGCACATCTCCAGGCAGTTGATGGTGCCCACCAGGTTGGTGTTCACTAGGTATTCGGGGCTGCCGCCGAATCCGGCCAGCACGGAGGGTTCGGCCGAGCACTCCAGAAGCAGGTCGATTTTGCTCTCGAAGCTCAAGTCCTCTGGATTGCGGATGTCGCCGTGCACGAACTTGATGCCCGCGTCTGCCAGGCGGGGCAGGTTGAATTCGGAACCCCGGCGCTTCAAGTTGTCCAGGATGATGATTTCCTGCTTGGGGTAGCGGGCCTTGTAGGCCATGGCCAAGTTGGAGCCCACAAACCCGGCTCCGCCGGTGATCAGGATCGCGTTGTCGTATTTTTTCATGGAGCGGTGCCTCCGGTGGTCTGTCTTTGTTTGGTGAATAAGCCGGGCCTGGGTAACAGGCGCGGGTTGGAAAGAAAAGGGGCTAGCTCGCCTGTTCGGTGCGCACGAACTGGGCCAAGGCCAAGGACATGACCCCCATGGCCGCTCCTGCCAGGAAGGGGATGCGGTAGTCGACTATCCACAGCCAGCCGCCCATGGCCGGGATGAAAACGGCAGCGATGTGGTTGATGGTGAAGCCCACGGCCGAGGACGGGGCGATGTCCGGCTTGTCCGCTATCTTTTGTAGATAGGTGCGGATGCACACCGAGAAGTTGAAGGTCAGGTTGTCGATTATGAACATGGCACCGGCCAGGATGTGCGAGTCGGTGTAGGCGTATACGGAGAACACCAGGATGGTGGAGGCGTACTCCAGGCTCATGAGCGCCCGCTCTCCGAAGCGGTTGATCATGCGCCCGATGATGGGGTTGGCCACCCAGGCCACCAGGTTGTTCGCCACGAACAGGGCGCTCATGGCAGTAAGGGTATAGTCGAACTTCTTCACCAGCAGAAATGCGGCGAACACCATGAAAATCTGGCGTCTGGCTCCGGAAAGGAAGGTGAGGGCGTAGAAGAGCCAGTAGCGCGAGCGCAGGATCATCTTCTTGTGTTGCGCAGGCAGTGACTTGTCCGAAGGGTCCTGAAGCACGGCCCACAGACCCATCAGGGCCACAGCGCCCCCCACGATCATGAACAGCAACGGATAGCTTAAGCTGGAAGCCAGAAAAAATATCAGCAGGCCGACCGCGATGTTGGCTATGGCCGAGGCGGCCCGCAGCCTGCCGAGCACCACCGGGGCCATTTCCAGGCTGAAGTATTGCAGCGACAAGGACTGGTTCAGGGTCTCGAAATAATGGAACCCCGTGGACATCAGAAGAGTGGTGAACACGATGCCCCAGAAGCTCGGGACAAGTCCGGAAGCAGCCACGCCCACGCCAAGCAGCAGTAAGGACAGGGCGGCGGCCCTGTGTTCTGTAAGGACAAGCAGCACGTAGATGACAAGAAGCGAGAGAAACCCAGGGATTTCGCGAACGGACTGCACCATGCCCATCTGAAACGCGTTCAGTCCGGCGGCCTCGACCCCGAAGTTGTTGATGAGCGTGACCCAACCCTGCATCCCGATCTGGGAGGCAATGGTGGTCACGAGCAGAAATAAGTACATTCGGCGCTGGGCAGTGGACATGGGCAATCCTGGATGAGCGTTGCGAGGGCTGATTGATGCCAGAAAAGCCTCACCAGGTCGAGGCATGCCATGCTCAAAACCGCGCGACAGTTCCAAGACCAAAAGGATTTGTAGTTGGTTTTCGGTCCAATGTGCTGGATTACAAGAATGAATACCTGTATCCTGGATTCGTCGAGCAAGAGGATTCAAGGATGGATAGAGGCTGATGGGTCTCTTGGACCTGAAGACCATAGTGATCATAGGGCTCATGCTGCATTCGGCATTGGCCCTGGTGATGTTGCAGACGTACTTTACCCGCAAAACCTACCCGGGGTTCCGTACCTGGACCATCGGGCAGGCTTGCTGGGTTCTTGCGAGTTTCTTCTTTTATTTTAGGGATGTTATAGTTAGCGAATCCGTTTCGGTGATTCTGGCGAACCCTCTCTACCTTCTTTACGCCCTGCTTTTGCGCAACGGGATGGCCCGGTTTTACGGCTATGACCGGGACAGGCTGTGGATGACAGTGAACGTTTGCGTGGCAGTGCTGTGTCTGGCGCTCATCTACTGGTTCCGGTTCGGCACCAACGACATGAACATGCGGGTGATAGGCAGTTCGCTCGGTATGGCGTTCATCGTCCTCTGCGCGGGCATCGAGCCGATTCTCAACAAAGTGAAGCGTTATCAGATTCAGATGATCATTTCCGCCGCGCTCATGGCCGGGGGAGTATGCCTTTTGATGCGTGGAGCAGCCTCAGCCGTACATCCGGTCTATTCCGATCTGTTCAGGCAAGATGTGTGGCTCAAATTCGTGCTTGTGATGGGGATGTTCGTCAATGTGATCCAAGTGTTCGGATTCATCACTCTGATGCACTCACGCCTGGAGGATGAACTGCTCGAGGCCCAGGCCAGGCTCCAGGACCTGGCCAACACCGATGCCCTAACTGGGTTGGTCAACCGGCGAGGGATCACGGAGATCGCCACCCACGACTTGAAACTGGCTAGAAGGTACGGGCACAAGGTGAGTCTTATCATCTTCGATCTCGATCATTTCAAGGCAGTCAACGACACCTATGGGCACGCAATGGGAGACGAAGTGCTCGCAGCCATTGGGAGCAAATGCCTAGACGCGATGCGCGACGTGGACACCCTGGCCCGCTGGGGCGGTGAAGAGTTCGCCGTGCTCATGCCCCAGACTGACTTGGTCGGCGCTAGGCAGACGGCAGAGCGGCTCCGGATTATGATCAGCGCATTCAAACCGGTACCTGGCATGGATATCCGAACCACGGCGAGTTTTGGCGTGGCGGAACTAAACGGCGGCAGTTTCGAGGACATGGTGGAGAGGGCGGACTCCTGCCTGTACCAGGCCAAGCGGGAAGGCCGGGACCGGGTGTGCGTGACACTGTGAGCCGAGGGTGTGTCCATCACCTGGAAGCTTGGCACATGTTCCGGTTGCAGGTAGAAACGTGCATCCATGGAATCGTCTCGCGCAGCATTCTCTCTGGGAAACGGCGTACGACACCCTTCTGTTGGGGGCTGGCTGCCTGAGCTGACCGCGTTCCTGACACTCATTGGGGTATACCGGGCTTGGTCCCTGGTCATGCCCTTGCAGCAGGGTCGGGACTTCGTCACCTACATGTCCTACTTCGTCCAATACTTCAGGACCGAACCCGTCGATCATCTGCTCATGCTCTTTCGAACCCCGGGCGCTCCTCTGTTCTTTGGCGGGTTGGACAGGCTCGGCGGGCCGGTGCTGGTCGACGCCGCGCTCAACCTCTTTTTCGCGGCAAGCCTGACGTGCCTCTTCAGGGCGGTCCGCTCCGCCTGGAGCATCCCTGTTGCCTCAATTCTGCTTGGCCTGCTCAGCCTGTTGCCGTCCTACAACTGGGCCTGGCACACTGTGGCCAGCGAAAGTCTTACCTGTGCCGGCGTGGCTTTGCTCGGCTCAGCCTGTCTGGGAGCGTTCAAAACCCCCACGCCAGCTCGTTGGGCTACATGTGGGCTCTTGGTTTTTCTCCTGACCATGATCCGGCCGTCATGTCAGCTCTTCGCACTGCTGTGCATCGCTCCCTTATTCCTGAGAGGGCGCACCTTCCCCATCCGTGTCAGGCTCTGCGCGGCCATGCTGATTCCGTTTCTTGTCTTGAGCTCCCTGTGGATGGTTCACAATTACACTCGCTACGGGGAGTTCACTCTGGCCCGGGGGGGGACTGCATTGATACCTGCCTATCGGGTTTTTTTGTGGGACCGGATCATGAGCCCGAAGAACGGCCCGGCTTCACAAGAACTCGCTGCGGCCGTGGCCAGCGATCTTTTGCCCCGGCCGGAATACCGGGAAAAGCAGGTGGATCTGGACCTTTTTTTCAAGGCCGGCGACAGCTTCATGTTCGCGGACCTCGTAGCCCTGTCCGACCGGACGTGGGGCTGGGATGCGAACTACTCAATGCTCAGGCGGGCTGCATTGGAGGCTGTGGCGGCCCATCCCTGCACGTATCTCTCCGGGTTGGCCGTTACGCTTTGGCTGGTGTTTTCTTCCAGCGAGCACGACATTTTCGACAAGATACGAGAGAGTTGGCCGGAGCATCCGGACGCCACCGCCCACAAGAAGCGAATAGGCATGGGCGCCCCAGCCTTGCCCGGCAACACCGAGATACTGGCCTCCTCGAGCGTGTACTGGCTTTCGTCCGGGTCGGGAAGATTTCCTCATGTGGATGCGGATTATCTGGAGGTGAAAGCCCTGGAGGAGGAGTACCAGGCCAAGTATCCTTGGATTCTGGACGCCGTGAACTCGCAGCCTTGGGCGATGAAACTCTGGATAGGTCTCGCTCAGGCATCGGAGTGGTTTTTCATGTTGCCGCTTCTGGGACTTCTGTGTTTTTTTGAAACCACTCCCAGATGTTCGGCCGTGAAATGGCTGCTCGGCGCGAGCATGGTGATCCTTGTGGCTACCTATATGGGCACTGACGCGGTGATCCAGTTCCGCAATCCGTTCGATCCGGTGTTCGTGCTGGCCGCGCTGTCGGGAGTAGTCGCGATGGTGGGGTTTTGCAGGGGCTCTCCCCCTGGACCCTCAATGAGAATTAAATCAATCGCCGTTATTGAAATGAGAAGCGCCGCCCACCGGAAAACCGATGGACGGCACGAAGCCTGATAGGATTCCAAAGGTACTTCGTTCCTTTGGCCGCCGGAGGTATCTTATTTCTTGACTGTGTTAGCAGCTTCCGCCTGCGCCGCCTTCCTTCACCACGTCCTTCTGCACTTCATAAATCTCGCGCAGGATCTTGGGCACGTCGTAGGTCATCTTCCAGTTGGGGTAGTGCTCCTCGAACTTCTTAAGCCCCGATACCCACCAGATGTGGTCGCCGATGCGGTTGGTGTCGTCGTATTCGTAGTTCATCTTGTTGCCGGTGATCTCTTCGCACATGTCGATGGCTTCGGCCATGGAGCAGTTCGAGTATCTCCCGCCGCCGATGTTGTACACCTCGGCCACGCGCGGCTTCTCGAAGAAGTGCCACAGGGAGTTCACCAGGTCGTAGCTGTGGATGTTGTCGCGGACCTGTTTGCCCTTGTAGCCGTAGATGAAGTATTTCTTGCCGGTGATGCAGCAGCGCATCAGGTAGGACAAAAACCCGTGCAGCTTGGTGCCGGAGTGGGCCGGGCCGGTCAGGCAGCCGCCGCGGAACACGCCGGTGTTGAGCCCGAAGTAGCGGCCGTATTCCTGCACCACCACGTCGGCCGCAACTTTGGAAGCGCCGAAGAGGCTGTGCTTGGTCTGGTCGATGGACATGGTCTCGTCGATGCCCTGCTCCCACTTGTGGCCTTTCTCGATCTCGAAGCGTTTTTCCAGCTCAACCAGGGGCAGGTAGTTGGGCGTGTCGCCGTATACCTTGTTGGTGGAAGTGAAGATGAACACGCCTTCGGGGCAGTGCTGGCGGAAGTTCTCCATCATCACCAGGGTGCCATTGGCGTTGACCGTGAAGTCCATGTAGGGGTCGGAGGCCGCCCAGTCGTGCGAGGGCTGGGCCGCGCAGTGGATCACCGCCTTGATGGACTTTCCGTAGCGGCCGTAGATCTTGCTGATGGCGTCGTGGTCGCGGATGTCCGCGTCGTAGTGGGTGTAGCCCTTCAGGTCGCCTTCAAGGCGCTGGCGGTTCCACTCGGTGGAGGCGTCCTCGCCGAAGAAGGTTTTGCGAAGGTTGTTGTCGATGCCCACGACGTCGAAACCCTTTTCAGCGAAGAAGCGGACGGTCTCGGAACCTATAAGCCCGGCAGAACCGGTGACGATGGCGACAGACATGCGATGCTCCTTAAGATGAGTTGGGGGCGCCGCCCCCAAACCCCCGCCGGGGGAAATGATTTCCCCCGGTCCCCCTCAATGGGGACGGGTGTTAGCGTTTCAGTTTGCCAAGTACGAACATGAAACCCACGAGAAAACGAAGAAGATACATGCCGAACCCAAGGCGCGGGTGTGAAAGGAGCCTGCGCCAGCGGCCGTTTTCCAAAAATACGCCGAAGAACCGGTAGGCGGCCCCGAACTGCCGGACCAGGTCCGGGTCGTCCTTTGGCCATTTGGCCATGTAGGCTTCGAAGGAGCCGCCGTAGTAGGTCTTCTTGGTCAGGTATCTCCACAGGTCGAAGGCCGCCTCGTTATGGAAAAGAAGCGGCGTGTCGTCATTGGAGAAATTCTCATACCCGGTGAGCCGGGGCGTGAAGTTCGCATCCGGCAGGCTGGACACGTAGGCGTCCACCCGGTCGAAATCGTACTGGCTGAGCACTCCCACAGGGCCATGGCCGCGTATGAGCTTGTCGAAATCCCAGTCCTCTGGGCCGGTGAGGGACTCGTCGAACCCTCCGGTGGCCGTGAAGGCCTCTCGGGTGAAGATGCGCACGCAGTCTATCACTGTGCCGTCGTAGAAGCTTCGCTCGAAGCGGCGAACGGCGGGGAAGAATCCTTTCCCCAGCACGATCTCCGGGATGTAGAGCGCACACAGCTTTTCGCGGCGCATCTTTTCCACCGAGCGTTCGACCACCGTGGCGGAAAGGATCATGTCAGCATCCAGGAACATGAAGAGTTCCCCGGAAGCCTTTTCGAAACCGAAGTTGCGCTGGGCCGAACGTTCCGGTCCCCTGTCGAAAATCTTGTCGGTGTATTTGGCGGCGATGGCTTTGGTGTCATCAGTGGACTGGTTGTCCACCACGATGATCTCGATCAACTCCGGCGCATAGCTCTGGGCCTTGATGGACTCCAGGCAATTGCCGATGTTTTTCGATTCGTTGCGGGTGGTGATGATGGCCGAGACGCGTTCGCCGTTCATTATTTCGCCTGACTTGTCACCTAAATTGCTTAGTATGCTCAAAACAAAGACCCCCCTGTCGAGGGGGTCTGGGGGAAATCATTTCCCCCAGCGGGTGCAGGGCAGCGCCCTGCCGGGGTTCGGGACAGCGTCCCGTTTTATTTCTTACACTCCGCGCATCCCTTGCGGGTGTTCAGCAGATGCCCGATCAGCTTCCCTCCGGCGCGCCAGAAGAAGGCGATATCGTCCAAGCTTCTGATGGAGAGAACCTTGCGCAGCAAAAACGCCGGGGTGAGCGCGGCCTTATAAAGTTCGTTCTTGAATTGCAAGACATCTTCATTGGAGATGGGCGATTTCCACACGCTCTGGCGCATGTCGTAGTCGTCCCATTCCTGGGTGGTCAGCCAGCCCTGGTTCTTGGCTTCCTCGAAAAGCGGCGTGCCGGGGTAGGGCACCACGATGGTGGCCTGGAGCGTGTCCAAGTAGCCCTCGGTGAACATGCGCTTGGCGAAGTCGATGGTGGACCGGGCGTCGTCCTTGGTCTCCCAGGGGTAGCCCACCATGGTGGTTATGTGCGGGGCCAAGCCGGCCTTTTTGCACATGCGCAGGGTCTCCTCGATCTGGGCCACCTTGATGCCTTTGACCAGGCGATCCAGCGTCGACTGCACAACGGATTCCAGCCCAATCAAGATAAAGCGGAAATTGGCGGCCTTCAGAAGGTTCCACTGTTCCTGGCTGAGTGCGCCCACGCGCATGTTGCAGCCCATGACCACCTTCTTGTGCAGGCCGCGCCTTATCATGCCGTTGCAAAAGTCCTCGAGCCATTTTCCCTTGGGGAAGCAGCCGGAGTCGTCGAAGATCTCCTTCACGCCGAGTTTCACCAGCTGTTCGATCTCGTCCAGGTGGCGCTCGACGGAGACGGTGCGATAGTTGCGGCCGGGGTACAGGGTGGTCCAGGAGCAGAAGGTGCACTTGCCCCACCAGCAGTCGCGCCCGGCGTAGACGTAGGTGCCGGGCGTGTATTTGAAGTTGCCGTTCTTGTATGCGTAGAGCTGCCACTTGGTGAGCTCGCGGTCGATGTAGGGCAGCTTGTCCAGGTCGTGTTCGAGCGAGGCCGGTCCGGTGTCCTTTATCTCGCCGTTCTCGCGGTACCAGATGCCTCCTGGAGCGGTGAGGGACTTGCCGGAAACGAAGTCGGCCAGGTCGGCCAGCATGAAGTCGAAGTCGCCGCCAGCGATCACGAAATCGGCCGGGCAGTTCTCCATGGATTCGCGAGGCAGGGCGGTGACGTGGTCGCCCATGAGAACGATCTTGGAATCCGGCAGTTCGCGCTTCAACTCCTCCACGATCTTCCAGTGCCGCTTGATGACCGGGGTCTTGGACTCCATGGCGACAAGGTCTGGCTTTTCGCGCTTGATGCGGGCCAGCCAGTCCGCGTAGGTCATCTCTTCTGCTATGCCGTCGTCCCAGAATACGTCGTGCCCGCGGGCCTTGCACAGGCTGGCCGCATAGGACGGCACCATGGGGTAGATGTAGGTGGGGTTGGTGAACCACTGGAACTGGCGGTTCTGGGACAGAAGGGCCACGCCCTTGCCGGACTCAAGGGGCGGGTAGGAGACGGATACTTTCATTTATCTGCCGAGGGTGCTCTTTAAATCGTTGGTGAACCAGCCGCGGATAAACCGCCAACCGTACCACAGATGGGTAAGCAAGATGTAGGGGACCGAGGCCAGGGTTACGTCGAGGGGTTCGTGGCGCGAAATGTCGACAACGGCAACGGCAAGGGCCGCGAAATAGACGAAAAGTCCTGCCTGGTACACGGAGCAGGGAAGAATGAATGCTCCCAGCACCAGGAACAGAAGCCACAGTGCGGGGAAGAAATAGGGCAGACGGCGCGAGGTCTCTGGGTAGTTGCGGGCGAAGTGGCCGCGGTGCGCACCGTAATTGCCCACCTGTCTCAGATGCTTGCAGAGGCCCTCGCGGCGATGGTGCCAGACGAGCATCTCGGGAAGGTAGAGAATCTTGCCCCCGGTCTTGGCCACCAGGTCCATGCAGAATTTGGTGTCCTCTCCGGGCCAGTATTCGTTGTCGAAGCCGCCGATCTCAAGGAAGGCGTCGCGGCGGACCGTGAGGTTCACGCTGGGCCAGTCGTCCACGTAACGGCGCGGAGGAAGCGGCAGGTAACGCTGCGGGAAACCACCGGAGAAGCGAGAGAGAAATACCGCGCCGGATGCCCTGGCCCAGAACGGGTCGGAAACAGGGGTCTGGGCCGGCCCGCCCACGGCCACCACATCGGGCTCGCGCTCGAAAGCCTGCAGGGCGAAGGTGAGCCAGTAAGGCTCCGGGTAGGCGTCGTCGTCGATGAAACTCAAGTATGCGCCCCTGGCAGCCTCGGCGCCCATGTCGCGCTTTACGGCCGGGCTCACCGCGCCCGTGGGGATGATGCTCACGGATGGGTGCGCGTAAACGCCTTTGACGGTGTCCATGGCCGCGTCAGGAAGCAGGATCACTTCGTAGCGCTTCTCATGCAGCAGGAAGATGTGGCGCAGGCATTCTTCCACCAGAACGCCGGGCTCCTTGAAGGGAATGATGATGGAAAACAGGGGGGTGTCCGCCATTGTTTACTCCCAGCGCCCGGCACGTTCGCGGATGATGTACAGGGGTCTTTGCACCACTTCCGTGTGGATATGGCCGATATACAAAGACACCATGCCCAGCCCGCAGAGCACGATGCCGATCAGAAACGTGTTGAAAACCATGAAAAAGGCCATGGGGGTGTAGTTGGCCCCCCAGAGCACGTTGCCGGTCATCATGAGGGCCAGGAAAAGGAGCGAGACCGCGATGATGAAAAGGCCCAGGTAGCCTGTGAACCGGAGAGGCAGAAGCGAGAAGGAGGTGAAGCTGTTCACGGCCAGGTTGAAAAGCTTCTTGAAGGAATAACCCACCGCGCCGGTGTCCCGGGCCGGAGCCACGAAAGGAATGTAGATTTTTTTAAAGCCCATCCAGTCGATCAGGCCGCGAAACATGCGGGTGCGCTCGGTGAACTGAAGGAGGGTCTTGACCACCTTCTTGTCCAGGAGCCTGAAATCCGTGCTGGAGGGGGGGATGTCCAGGTCTGAGAAGCGGGTCATGACCCAATAGAAGGCCTTGGACCCGAGCTTCTTCATGGCCGAGTAGTCGGCCACGGCCTCGCGCACGGTGGCCACGATTTCGTATCCCTCCTCCCACTTGGCGGTGAGCGTGGGGATGAGCTCGGGCGGGTGTTGCAGGTCGGCGTCGATGCAGATGACCGCGTCCACGTCGGGGCAGAGCTCCACCCCGGCGGTAAGGGCCATCTCCTTGCCGAAATTGCGAGAGAGCATGAGCCCCTTCACCCTGGAGTCGCTCTGCGAGATCTCTTTGATCTTGGCCCAGGAGGAGTCGGGGCTGCCGTCGTCCACCAGAATGATCTGCCAGTCGTAGGGCAAAGATTCCAGCACGGCCCGGAGTCGTTGGTGCAGGGCGTCGAGTCCCTGGGATTCGTTATAGACCGGCACGACGACGGCCAGAGTTTTCTGTGAGGACTCGGGCATGTTACGAATAACATTGAGAGGAACTTTCTAAAAAAAAGTTCCTCTCAAACTCTCCTTCAAAAACTTTTCAAGTAGCTTCGCGCTCATGAGCGACGATTCGTTGAATCCCGCGAAGCAAAATGCCGGGTCCAGGGGGAGACACCTCCCCCTGGCCGCCGGAGGCATCCTTATTTTCTTTTCAAAAACCAGTCAAAGTATTCGATGGTCTTCTTCAAGCCGTCGGCCAGCTTGATGGTGGGCTCCCAGCCCAGGGCGCTCTTGGCCAGGGTGATGTCCGGCTTGCGCTGCTTGGGATCGTCGGAGGGCAGGGGGCGCTTTTCGATCTTGGACTTTGAGCCGGTGTATTCGATCACCAGCTTGGCCAGCTCCATGATCGTGAATTCCCCGGGATTGCCCAGGTTCACGGGACCCGTGAACTCGTCAGGAGTCTTCATGGAGCGCACGAATCCGTCGATCAGGTCGTCCACATAGCAGAAGGACCTGGTCTGCTGGCCCTCGCCGTACACGGTGAGGGGCTGGCCCTGCAGAGCCTGCACGATGAAGTTGGACACCACGCGGCCGTCGTTGGGGTGCATGCGCGGCCCGTATGTGTTGAAGATGCGAACGACCTTGATCTTCAAGTTGTGCTGGCGGCGGTAGTCGAAAAAGAGTGTTTCGGCGCAGCGCTTGCCTTCGTCGTAGCAGGAGCGGAAGCCGATGGGGTTCACGTTGCCCCAGTAGGACTCCGGCTGCGGGTGTATCGAGGGATCGCCGTAGACCTCGGAGGTGGAGGCCTGCATGATCTTGGCCCGCACGCGCTTGGCCAGACCCAGCATGTTGATGGCGCCATGCACGCTGGTCTTGGTGGTCTGCACCGGGTCGAACTGGTAGTGGATGGGCGAGGCCGGGCAGGCCAGATTATAGATTTCGTCCACCTCGATGTAGAGGGGGAAGGTGACGTCGTGGCGCATGAGTTCAAAGCTGGGATTGTCCAGCAGGTGCTGGATGTTCAGCTTGGTGCCAGTGAAATAGTTGTCCAGGCACACGACCTCGCAGCCTTCGGAAAGCAGGCGTTCGCACAAGTGGGAACCAAGAAAGCCCGCGCCGCCGGTGACGAGCACACGTTTGTTCAAGTGCATGTCGGATGATCCTTTATGGGTGAGATGAAAGAGTCCTTAGCCCAGGGCTGTAAACCCCTTTCGAATGTTTGTAAATCAGGTTCGCGGGGCTGTCAGGGCCTTGAGCCCCAGGTAGATGCCCGGAAGACCCGAGAGAAGCCCGAAGAGCCCCAGGACGGCGAGTCCGCCGGGCAGGGCGAGGCTGTGGCCGAAAGCGTGGCCGCCCTGGAGGGTACTCCAGATTTCCGCGAGCCCTCCGCCCAGCATGAAAAGGCCGGCACAGGACTGGACCCAGGGATTCTTGACCGCACGGTCCAGAAAGAGCGACGGGCGCTCATAGTCCAGGCGCTTGAAACCTTTGTAAAAGGCCAGGAAGGCGTTGATCAGTGGCGCCAGGCCAAAAGCCACCGCCCCTGAAACGGAGCTTGCGGCCATGGGGGAAACCCCGGAGACCATGATGTCGATGAGGTCCGCCGCGCCCGCGCTGATGAGTATGACTCCCATGAACAGGTCCACCGCGTGGCAGTGGGCCAGGCGGTCCAGAAATGCCAGGGCCGGGCGCAGGGTGACCCCCTGGAAGGCCTTGTCCGCGATTTCGAACCCCAGGAACATGCCGGGAAGCGACCGCAGGACAAGGGCCGCGCCGATGGTCGCGGCGGCGTGGGGCAGCATGGGACCCTTGTTCGGCATTTTCACCAGGATGATGTCGCGCAGTTCGAGAAGCCCGGCGACGAGAAGCACCAGACCCACCGCGAGTTCAGTGAAGGGGTGGTCGAGGATGCGGCGCAGGGTGTTCATGGGTGCGGGGTGACTATGAATATCTGGCCGCTCAATCTTGGGCGGGTGTTATTCAATGCAATGCACTGATCTTTTGAGAGTGGCCGTTGCCGCTCACACCCAAAACAATCCGCTCCATTCCCCGTCGTCCCGCCTTTCCGGTTCGGGCATGCCCTGCGTGGTGTAGGCCCTGGCCACGTCGTCCGCCTGGGTGGTCAGAATGCCGGACAGCATGAGCGCTCCGCCGGGCTTTAGGTGCTTCAGAATGTATGGGGCCATGTTGATGAGCGGCTGGGCCAGGATGTTGGCCACGATACAATCGAATTTCTTGTCAGGGTGAAGACTTTCGAGCCCTCCCACAGCCAGGTGTACCGGCGCCCCGGGCGTGCCGGATTCGGGAAGGCCGTTCAAAGCCAGGTTCTCGGCTGCGCAGAGGATGGCCTGGGGATCGATGTCCAGGGCAACCCCGGTGCATCCGAGCTTCACCAGCCCGATGGCCAGAATGCCGGACCCGGTGCCCAGGTCCAAAAAACTTGCTCCCTTGGCCAAACGGCCGGTCTCCACCAGCTTGGCGATTCCCCCGAGGCACAGGGCCGTGGTGGCGTGGTGGCCGGTGCCGAAAGCCATCTTGGGTTCGATGATGATGGGCTCCAGGCCGTGGTGGTCGGCGTCGGCCAGCCACGGGGGAACGATCTCGAAACGACCGCCGATGTCGATAGGTGTGAAGAATTCCTTCCAGGCAGCGGACCAGTCCTGCTGTTCCATGGACTCCGTAAAGAGCTTCACCATGGGCCAGCGCTGGGCGGTGTACTCCGCGATCGATTGGGCCAGGGGTGATTCGGGTTCCATGTAGAAGCGGAAGGTGAGGTCGCGGCTGGCCGGTGCGGTCAGTTCCTCCCACCCCTGCAGGGAGTTGGCGGCCAACCAGCCGGAGAGTTCCTCTCCTATCGCCTCCTGTTCTGCTTCGGCCATGGATCCGGGAATGACGAGTTCGGTCTTAATGAGTCGGGACATGGTCTGAAACCTCAGAAAAAGGGGCCGGACCTGAATGGCCCGGCCCTGATAGAGTTCTTTGAAATGAGATTACAATTCGCTCAGCACATCGCTCAGGGCCTGGGCGAAACGCTGCAGATCGCCCTGTTCGATGATGAGCGGCGGCAGGAGCCTGAGCACGGTGCCCTGGGTGAGGTTCAGGATGAAGCCGCGCTTGATGAGCTCTTCCCAGACCTTCTGCCCATCTATGGAGAGCTCGATGCCGAGCATCAGCCCTAGTCCGCGTACCTGGGCGATCTTGCCAGGGTTACTCTCAGCCACGTCCGCGAACAGGGCCTGGGCGAAGTCGCCCATGCGAAGCGCCCTCTCAGTAATCCTGTCGCGTTCCATGACCTCAAGGGTCTTGAGAGCCGCGGCCGCGATCACCGGCCCACCGCCGAAGGTCGTGGCATGCGAGCCGGGCTCGAATCCACTGGCGACATCCTCAGTGGCCAGCACCGCGCCCATGGGCAGGCCGTTGGCCAGGGCCTTGGCGATGGTGATCACGTCCGGCTCAAGATCGAAGTGCTGGTGCGCCCACCACTTTCCGGTGCGGCACAGCCCGGTCTGAATTTCATCCACCATGAACAGGATGCCGTTTTCCCGGCACAGATCCTGGACGCCTTTCAGGTAGTCCGGCGGGAATGGTTTAACCCCCCCCTCTCCCTGGACCACTTCCAGGAGCACCGCGGCGGTCTTGTCCGTAACGGCCTTTTTCATTGCTTCCAGGTTGCCTGCTTCCACGGTGACGAAACCTTCGGGCAGGGGGTCGAACCCTTCTTTGACCTTGTCCTGGCCGGTGGCGGTGAGCGTAGCCAGGGTGCGACCGTGGAAGGAGCCGGACAGTGTGATGACCTCATGGCGGGCCACGCCCTTCACCTTGTGCATGAAGCGCCGGGCGAGCTTGATGGCCCCTTCGTTGGCTTCGGCGCCGGAGTTGCAGAAAAAGGCCCGTCCTGGCCGCCATGTGCGCAGCAGGGCTTCGGCCAGGGCCACCTGGGGTTCCTGGAAAAACAGGTTGGACACGTGCACAAGCTCCTTGGCCTGTTTGCACATGGCTTCGGTCACCTCGGGATGGCAATGCCCCAGGTTGGCGACCGCTATGCCCGCCAGAAGGTCCAGGTATTCGCGCCCGTCCAGGTCGATGAGGGCGCAGCCGCTGCCCCGGGAAATCGCCAGGGGGTAGCGGCCGTAGGTATTCATCACGGACTTGGCTGTCCGGTCCTTGAGTGCGTCGAATTTGTTGCTCATGGAATCCTCGTCATCGCGTTTCGCTCTCAAAGCGAAAAGCGATCGTTACATGCTCAAACTATACTTGGGTGTCCAAGGGCTGCGCCTTGTGGCCGCCGGAGGCCTTTCCCCCTGCCGTCAGCACAAATGGCGATCAGCAAGCCAGGGGAGATGACGGTGGCCAGCTCCCACGGAGTACACGGGGAAGGCTGGCCCGCCAGGCTATACCTTGCCGGTATGCCCGAAGCCCCCGCCGCCTCGGCAGGTCTCGCCCAGTTCGTCCACGATCTCCAACCGGGCCTGCCGGTAGGGCATGACGACGAGCTGGGCAATGCGCTCTCCCCTCGCAACGGTTTTGTGGGTCTCGGAGGTGTTCAGAAGCCAGACCACGATCTCACCCCGGTAGTCCGGGTCGATGACGCCCACTCCCTGAGCCACGGTGAGCCCGTGCTTGGCCCCAAGCCCGGAGCGCGAATACACGAAGCCGGCCAGGCCCGGCTCGCATATCTCGATGGCCAGGCCCGCGGCAAAAGCGTGGCGTCCGCCCGGCGGGATGTCCACCGACGGTTCGTCCATGCAGGCCCGTAGGTCGATGCCGGCCGAGCCGGGGGTGGCGGGCTCGAGAGGGAATTCGCTCCACACCGGGTGGAGGTATTTCACCTTCATGGGGACTTGGGTCTCGGAAAGGCTCACATGTGCTCCTTGGTCATTGGGCGTCGTTTGTCCCTAGCGCTTTTGGGTTCGCTGCAAAAGTGAAAAAATAGGTGCGAAGACGAATGTTTCCGGATTTCTTGCCATTTGGCCCAACGACTGGCATGCTGCCCATGCTTAAACTCTTTCTCGAGGAGCCCTCATGCAGCCCCTGCGCGTCTACAGCGTCGTTCCCAAGCTGCCCCCCAAGCTGAAGCCCCTGTGGGAGCTGGCCTACAACTGCTGGTTCTCTTGGAATAATGAAATAACCGAGCTGTTCGCCCAGGTGGACCAGAAACTCTGGCGCGAATGCGAGAACAACCCGGTGGCCTTTTTGAACAGGCTGCCGCAACGCACCCTGGAAAGCCTAGCCGGTGACCAGTTCTTCCTGGACCGCTTGTCCGAGCTGCGCAAAAGCCTGGAGCACTATCTTTCCAAGACGACCACCTCCATTCCTTTTCCGGAAGGAGAGAATCAGGAACCGGTCATCGCCTACTTCAGCCTGGAATACGGTGTGTCCAAGGCCCTGCCCATCTATTCGGGCGGACTTGGCATCCTGGCGGGCGACCACCTGAAATCCTCCAGTGACCTCTCCCTGCCCCTGGTGGCCATAGGCATCGCCTACCAGCAGGGCTATTTCCGCCAGTACCTCACCCCCGACGGCTGGCAGCAGGAACGTTACCCCATCTACGACTTCGAGCAGATGCCCATGACCCTGGCCACCGACGCCGAGGGCAAGCGGATGCTCATGTCCGTGGACTTGAAGGGAGACAAGGTATTCGCCCAGGTCTGGAAAGTGGCGGTGGGGCGCATCAGCCTGTATCTTCTGGATACCAATATCGCCGAGAACCAGCCCCAGTTCAAGCAGATCACCACTAGGCTCTACGGCGGCAACCTGGAGATGCGCCTGTGGCAGGAGATTCTCCTGGGCATCGGCGGCATCAAGACCCTGGACGCCCTGGGCTACAAGCCCAAGGTGATCCACATGAACGAGGGCCATTCCGCCTTCGCCGGTCTTGAGCGCATCCGCCGCTTCATGGAGGATTCCAAGCTGACCTTCGAGGCCGCGGCCGAACTGGTGGCCTCTTCCTCCATCTTCACCACGCACACCCCGGTTCCGGCAGGCAACGACCGCTTCCCGCCGGACCTGATGCAGCCCTATTTCGAGGACTACGCCCGCAAGCTTGGCCTGGCCTGGAAGGTGTTTCTGGCGCTCGGACGCGAGGACCCGCGCAATGACGCCGAGCCCTTCTGCATGACCGTTCTGGCGCTCAGGCTTTCGCGGATCAACAACGGCGTGTCGCTTCTGCACGGCTACGTTTCTCGCAACATGTGGAAGCGGGTCTGGCCGCAGTATCCCGTGGAGGACGTGCCCATCGGTGCGGTGACCAACGGCGTGCACGCCCCCAGCTGGGTGGCCCCGGACATGGCCCTTCTGTTCGACCGTTACATGGGCTCCAACTGGCGCGAGGATCCGGACTGCGCCCGGGTGTTCGACCAGGCCGAGGCCATTTCCGACGCTGAACTCTGGCGCACCCACGAGCGCTTGCGCGAACGCATGATAGACTACGTGCGCCGCAAGCTGCACGACCAGCTGCTCATGCGCGGAGCCAAGCGCAAGGAACTCCAGATGGCCGAGGAGGTCCTGGACCCCCAGGCCCTGACCATCGGATTCGGCCGTCGCTTCGCCACCTACAAGCGGGCCACCCTGATCCTTTCCGACCAGGAACGGCTCATCAAGATTCTTTCCGAGTCGCCGCGCCCGGTGCAGTTCATCTTCGCGGGCAAGGCCCACCCGCATGACAACGAGGGCAAGAAGCTCATCCAGCAGCTGGTGCAGCAGTGCGAGACCCCGGAATGCCGCTACAGCATGGTCTTTCTGGAAGACTATGACATGGAAGTGGCCTCCTACATGTACCAGGGCTGCGACGTGTGGATGAACACCCCTCGCCGTCCCCTGGAGGCCTGCGGCACCTCGGGCATGAAGGCCATGATGAACGGCGGGCTCAACTTCTCCACCCTGGACGGCTGGTGGGCCGAAGCCTGGAGGCCGGACAACTCCATCGGCTGGGCCATCGGCCTTGGCGAAGAGTACGAGGACGTGCAGTACCAGGACTTCGTGGAATCGCAGACCCTCTACAATGTGCTGGAAAACGAGATCATCCCCACCTTCTACGACCGGGGGCACGGCAACCTGCCGCGCACCTGGATCAGGAAGATGAAGGACTCGATCAAGTTCCTCGGGCCGGTGTTCTCCTCGCACCGCATGGTGGAGGACTACGCCAAGGTGGCCTACGGCCCGGCCATCGAGAACTACAACAGATTGGTGAAGAAGGACTTCGCCGCAGCCAAGGACCTGGCCCAGTGGCGCATGGAAATGATGACCAAGTGGTCAAGCCTGGCCATCCGCAACGTCCACGCCACTGACCCGCAGCAGGTGTTCGTGGGCGAGCCCATCGTGGTCACCACGGAGATCAGCTTAAACGGCATAAGGCCTCAGGACGTCCGGGTGGAAATCTATTCCGGGCCAGTGGATTTCGAGGGCAAGTTCAGCCAGCGCGAAACCACCATCATGCAGCCCAGCGGTGCCCTGCAGGACGGCTGGCAGGAATTCAGGGGAGAGGTGATGCCTATCGAGGCCGGGCGTTTCGGGTTCACCGTGCGTATCCTGCCGCACCATCCGTTGCTTTTGGATTCACACTCGCTCGGGCTTATCAAATGGGCGGACCAGGGCTGAACGTGACGATTCGGTAATCAAACGCCGCATTCCGGCGCGGGGGCTTGAGCCTCCGCGCCGTTTTCGTTTAGAGCCAGGGCAACAAGGAGATTCACGTCCATGTTCGAATACCTCCGCCGCCGAAGCAAGACCGCCGGCCACCCCCCCGGAACTCCCATGTACATGGGCGCGGATCGCACCGACCCCGTCAAGGTTGAGATGATCACCTACGACGCGGGCGGGGCCGAATCCGTTTTTCCCAAGCACCTCAGCGAATGTTCCTGCTTTGGCGACGGTCCCAAGGTCACCTGGATCAACATCGACGGCCTTCACGACATGACGGTGGTCAACCAGGCGGCCGAAGTCTTCAAAATCCATCCCCTGGTGATGGAGGATATCGTTCATACCGGGCAGAGACCTAAAATGGAGGAACTGCGCGACGGGAACCTCTTCGTCATCGTAACCATGCTCACCTACAATGAGAAGGAACACCGTATCGAGGACGAGCAGGTGAGTTTCATTCTGGGCAAGCACTACCTGCTCACCTTCCAGGAGAAGCCCGGAGGCGACGTGTTCGGCGAAGTGCGCAAGCGCGTCCTGTCTCAGAAGGGGAGAGTGTGTACGCTCGGGCCGGACTATCTGATGTACGCGCTCATGGACGCAGTGGCCGACAATTACTTCGTTGTGCTGGAGCGCATGGGCGAGGATATAGAGGACATCGAGGAAAAGCTCCTGAGTTCCCCCAAACCGCAGCATCTGGAAGCGCTGCACGGGCTTCGCCGCGAGGCGCTCTATCTGCGCAAGTACATCTTCCCCCTGCGCGAGGTGGTGGCCAAGCTGGAAAAGGGCGGTACCGACCTGATCAAGGACAATACCATATTTTACCTTCGCGACCTGTACGACCACACCATCCAGGTGATGGACACGGTGGAGACCTTCAGGGACATGCTGGCCAGCATGGTGGAGCTTTACCTCTCCAACATCAGCTTGAAAATGAACGAGATCATGAAGGTGCTGGCAATGTTCGCCAGCCTGTTCACTCCCCTGACCTTCCTGGCCGGGCTCTATGGAATGAACTTCAAGCACATGCCGGAGCTTGAGTGGGAGTGGGGGTACTACGGGGTGCTTTGCGTCATGGGCACCACGGCCGTGTGCATGCTCTTCTTCTTCAGACGCAAGGGGTGGATCGGTAAGGCTAGCCGGTAAGAAGGGAGCCCAGTCTCTTGAGCCATATGGCGGCAAAGGCCTGACGCTCAAGGAGTCCGGCCAGATCGGGCTGGGTTGCAATCGTGTGTTCGGCCAGTACAGACTTCCAAGAGCCGGGCTGGTCCCCGGCCAGGTCCTTATGGGCGTGGCGTCCGGCCACGGTGAGAAACGGGATCAGCTTTGCAGATCGCACGCCGCGCCCGTGCAGGTCGCTGGCAATGGCCTGGATGGAGAGCGGATCGGCCGGGTCGGCGGCTTCCAGTACGCCCAAGCGGGCGGAGGGAAGTATTCCCTTCAGGCATTCCGCCAGACTGCGGTAGAGGTCCTGGGCCTCATGGGTGGTTCCGTGGCCCATGAGCACCGCGGATTCGTCCTGCCTAAGCGTTCCCACACTCTTAACCAGTGCGTTAGCCACGCCGTAAATGTCTTCCGGCCCTCCAAGCAGCGGGCCAGAAAGAGTGTGCGCCGCGCCGCAACGCCGGGAGAAATCGTCCAACATCTCGCGCATGCGGTCGAATTCGTCCCCGGCGATGACGTGCAGGGATTGCACGCGCACGGCAATCGGTCCCAGATGTTCGAGTTCTGCAAGCACCTCTGCTAGTCCGCTTCCCGAATTTAGCGCCGGATGGTTGCCGGTGCGCCGCAAAGCGGTATAGGCCAGAAGAACGCGGATGCCTGGGTGTGCCCGGCGAACGAGCGCGGTGAAGCCGTCCAAGGACAGGCGCGCCAAGGGGTGCGAGGAGCCGTGGGCGGCCAGAACGAGAACGGATTCGGGTTTGTTCATGGGAGGAGGGTGGCGTACCAAACTTCCCTCCCCGAGCCAATGCCCTGGAGTGTCGCATGGAAAAAAGAACGGTCCCGGTCAAGGGGATGCACTGCGCCTCATGTTCCAGCCGCATCGAGCGCGCGGTGGGGCAAATGCCAGGTGTTTCGCAGGCCAGCGTCAACCTGGCCAGTGAAACCATGGAAGTGGCTTTCGACCCGGCGGCGGTCACCCTCCCGGTTATCGCGGAGCGGGTGAAGGAGCTTGGCTTCGAGGCAGTGCTCCCCGAAACCTCCGGTGTCGTGCGTTTGGCCATTGGGGGCATGCACTGCGCCTCCTGTTCCAGGCGCATAGAAAAGGTGGTGGGAGACTTAAGTGGCGTGGCCGCCATGAGGGTCAACCTGGCCACGGAGACCGGCGAGGTGGAACTTCTGCCTCAAGGCCCCACCCTTGATGTGGTGATCGGCACCATTGCCGGGCTTGGGTTCACGGCCACTCCCCTGCAAGACGAAGACGAATCGCTCTACGAGGCGCAGCAGCGTGAATCCGCTGAAAAACTTGCGGCTCAGAAACGGGCTCTCGGCCCGCAGCTGGTTCTCGGCGCTCTGGTGCTCACTGTGGCCATGGGACCCATGGTCGGCCTTCCGCTGCCGTCGTTCATGGCCCCGCAGAGCGCCCCGGCGGCATACGCCCTGCTCCAGCTGGCCCTGACCGCCCCCCTGATCTGGCTCGGTCGCCGCTTCTACACCGGCGGCATCCCAGCGCTTTTGCGAGGCGGGCCCAACATGGATTCGCTCATCGCCCTGGGAACGGGCGCGGCATTCGCGGCCTCGCTGTGGAGCACCCTGGAAATTCTCCTGGGCCATGATGCCGGCCACAAGGTCCACGAACTCTATTACGAGTCGGCCGCGGTGATCATAGCGCTTATTTCCCTGGGCAAGTATTTCGAATCCCGCTCCAAGGCCCAGACCACGGCAGCGGTGCGTTCGCTTTTGTCCCTGGCTCCGGATACCGCAACGCTCATTACGAATGGGGCCATGTCCACTGTTCCGGTGAACAAGGTCCGGCCTGGTGACATGGTACTGGTAAAGCCCGGCGAGAGGGTTCCGGTGGACGGGGTGGTGGTGGAGGGAGTCTCGGAAGTGGACGAATCCATGCTCACAGGAGAGAGCCTGCCGGTCGCCAAGGCAGCTGGAGACCTGCTGAACTCCGGAACGTTCAACACCGTTGGAGCGCTTACCATGCGGGCCGAGCGGGTGGGCCAGGACACGGTGCTGGCCCGCATCATCAGGCTGGTCAGGGAGGCTCAGGGCTCCAAGGCACCCATCGCCAGCCTGGCTGACCGGGTAAGCCTGTATTTCGTTCCGGTGGTAATGGCCCTGGCTGTGGGCGCGGCCCTGGCCTGGCTCATAGCTGGCGAGGGCTGGCCGTTCGCCCTGCGCATCTTCGTTTCGGTCATGGTCATCGCCTGCCCGTGCGCCATGGGATTGGCCACCCCCACGTCCATCATGGTGGGAACCGGGCGCGGAGCCCGGCTCGGAGTGCTCATAAAGAGCGGGCGGGCCCTGGAGGCCGCCAGCGCTGTGAGCGCCGTGGTTCTGGACAAGACAGGCACGCTGACCCTTGGCAAGCCCCTTCTTACCGATGTGATCCCCTTGGCCGAAGAGACCAGCCAGCACGTTCTGGCTCAGGCCGCAGCGGTGGAGATGCTCTCGGCCCATCCTCTGGGTCAGGCCGTGGTGCAGGCGGCCCAGGTGCGCCAGCTCGATATTCCGCCCGCATCGGAGGGCGTGGCTGTGCCCGGGCAGGGAGTGGCCGCCAAGGTGATTGGAACTCGCGTACTGGTTGGGCGTCTCGGCTGGCTCGCCGGGGAAGGGGTATTGCGGCCGGAAGATATTGAATCCCAGGGGGCAACGCTTGCGGCTGCGGGCAAAACCCCGCTTTACGTGGCCGAGTCCGGCCGGGTGATCGGCATCCTGGCCGTGGCCGACGCCCTGCGGCCAGAATCCCCCGGAGTGGTGAGCGAGCTTTCTTCCATGGGCATCCGGGTTGTCATGCTCACCGGAGACAACACTCGCACGGCCAAAGCGGTGGCCTTGGCGGCTGGCGTCTCTGAAGTGCAGTCCGAGATGCCGCCAGAGGGCAAGGCTGCCACGGTGAACGCGCTTAGGGCTGAGGGACTCACAGTGGCCATGGTGGGGGACGGGATAAACGACGCCCCGGCCTTGGCAGCGGCGGACGTGGGGATCTCCATGGGCACGGGCATAGATGTGGCCATCGAAACCGGGGACATCGTGCTCATGCGCGGAGATCTGCGCGGAGTTTTGACAGCGATAAGGCTTTCCAAAGCCACAGTGCGAAACATCAAGCAGAATCTGTTCTGGGCCTTCGCCTACAACGTGCTTGGAATCCCAGTGGCCGCAGGCCTGTTGCACGCCTTCGGGGGCCCAACGCTCTCGCCCATGATCGCTGGCGCGGCCATGGCCGCGAGCTCGGTGTCCGTGGTGAGCAACGCCCTTAGGCTCAGGTTTTTCAAAGGGTAGGAAGGCGACTCTTGACAGGCCATGGTGAAATAGGAACCTTCATCAGGTTTAATCTGGAAAACCGTGAGACCGGAGTGCTGCAGCAAATGCTCGATAGGGAGGATGGCATGCGGGAACGCCAAAACACTGGCCGCTGGAGTGTCTTTCTGGTTTTCTTCCTGGCGCTCATGTTCTTTGGGCGTACAGGGGGGGCCTTGGCGCAGACCGACCTCATTCAAACACGCTTTGAAGAGCAACTGCGCGAAATCAAACTGATAACCTCCATGGAGTCGGCCCTGTTCGCCATGAGCGAGGCCGAAAAGCTGGCTGTCATGGCCGTGACTGACGAGGAGTCCCAGACCTTCGCGGATAAGGCCAGGACTCTTGGCGAGGAGTTGGAAAAAAGTCGCGATGAACTCACTCAACTTTCGCGCCAGGCCAAATTCGAAATGACCCTGCTTACGGAATTCGACACCTGCTGGAAGGAATACAAAAAGCTTGATGCGGAAATACTTAGCCTGGCCGTGAAGAACACGAACCTCAAGGCTGCTCGCCTGTCCCAGGGAAAAGCCCTGGCCCTGGTCGGCAAGTTCGGGGAGGCGCTTATGGTCGCTGCTCCAGCGACCGGAGATCAGCTTCTTAGCATGAAGGCCAGGCTTATGGGAGACGAGGCATTGCAGGCGGTGCAGTGGATTCAGATATTGCTTGATTCCCACAACGACGAGGCCGACGCGAAGAAAATGGACGCGCTCGAGCAGGAGATGAAGGCCAAGGAGTCCAAGGCCCGTAAAGCCCTGGAGATGGCGGCTTCTCTGGCAGGCAGCCAGGGAGCGTCTTCGCTTGCGGCAGCTACGAGCATTCTGAACGAATATCTCTTAGTGACAGCGGAAATAGTGGCCTTGTCGCGCCAGAACACCAACGTCGATTCGCTGAGGCTCTCTTTGAGCCGCAAAAGGGTGCTGACGGCGGCTTGCTCTGAAACTCTGAGCGCGCTGAAAAAGGCCGCTTTCGACAGGGGCTTCAAGGCCACAAAGTAAGGGTCTAAGAATTGAATGGAGGAAAGGCTCGGCGCAGTGAGGTGGCCATCGGTAGGTCAAGGAGCAAATCTGGCCACCATGTTAGGGATCACGCCCTGCTGCGCGCCTGCTGCGCCTCTTCCTTCTTTCCCTGAAGATCCAAGGCTCTGGCCAATTCCTTCCAGAATTGTTTCTGTTCTGGGCGAAGCGCCGCGCTTTGCCTGGCAAGGGCTTCGGCAATGGCCGGGTCTTCCCCGCCATCCAGATAGAGCTTGGCCAGCAGATTCAGAGAGAACGCGTCCTTGGGGTCGTGCACCAGAGCCTGGTGCAGGTATTCCCTGGCCTTTTCGGCCCGACCCGAGGCCAGCTCCACCCTGGCCAAATGGCGCACTGTCAGTCCCTTGCCAGAGGGCAGATCCGCCGCTTTCTCATAGTACTTGCGGGCATTAGCCAGCTTGCCGGTTTCCTCCGCCATGCGCCCGAGCCGAAGCAGGCTGTACACGTCCTGGGGATTGAGCTTCAGGCAGCGCTGGAACGCCTTGCGAGCCAATGCTTCCTCTCCCAGACGGTGGCAGGCGTGTCCCATGTTGTAGAGGGCCATGACGTTCTTGGGCTCTTTGGCCAGCACCCGTTCGAACTCGACTTTGGCCTGGGCCATGCGCCCGAGCCTGGCCAGGCAGATGCCCAGGGAATTTCGCGCCAGCAGGTTATGCTCGTCCGCAAGGAGGGCCAGCTTATAGTCCTCAACCGCCCCGTACACGTCGCCCAGGGTGAAGAGTCTGTCCGCGCTGATGGTGAGCGAGATGGAGTCGAACACCGCCAGCTTTCGCCCGCTGGACATGAGCAGCGAGTGTTCAAGGGCTTTGCGGCAGTTATCCAGCACATCGGCCTTGCCGAAGTTTAAGAACGGGTACCCGGCCAGGCCCACGGCCAGTTTGAGCGAGAGGCGCACTTCGGCCAGATCCATAAACGATGCGAAGCGTTCCCTGAGTACCAGAGGGTCGATGGCCGGAATGAACAGTATGAGGCTGCCAGTGGAAAATCGGCCGCCCAGGGCGTCCTGGCCGAAGCATTCGCGGCACAGGGCGGTTACCTCCTGTACCCGGACCTCGGCCGAGGAGCCGCCCGAAGGATGGCGCTCCTTGCCGGGCTCGGGCAGGCGGATAAGGGCAAGGGTGAAAACGGTCTGGGTTTCGCGGGCCAGCGAGATGTGGCGGATGAAATCGCGGTGATTCAAGAGTCCGCTGACCATGTCGCGCTGGGGAGGAGCAGATGGTTCCGGGTCGGAGGCGTAGCGGTCTTCTGGCTCCTGGGCCAGCAGCAGCCTGTCGCCCGGTTCGATGGACCAGGATGCGTCGGTCAGATGCAACACCTCGGCGAACGACACGTCCTCCTGGGTTTCCATGAGGATGATCTCGCCCTTGACCATGGCCGGATAGCGCCCGGACACACGATGCCCGCCCTCGCGAACCAACTGGTGCGCTCCGTCGAAGCGTGGCGACCACACGAGGAAACGCTGCCCCTCCTTGGCGTCCACAGCCCGCCCAAGGCTCACGGCCACGCGCCCGAGCGGCAGGCATTCGAGCACTTGGCCCCCTTCGCGCAAAAGCTTGGAGAAGCTCATCACCTGGTCGCGTCCAAGGTCCTTGGCGCAAGAAAGGGTCTTGCGAGCCTTCTGCACCAGGATGCGGGCAGCTTCGCCCACGGGCGCGGCCAACTGCCCGCCATGCAGGTCGCGGGGATAGAGGGCGAACCCGGCGCTCACCGTGAGCTGGATGCGCTCGCCGTTGACCGGGTATTCGAAAATCTCCTTGGCCACTGCCGAACGGAAGGATTCAGCCAGCTCCATGCAGCGGGCGGCCGAGGCTCCCGGCAGCAGCACGGCGAAGATGTCCTCCCCAAGCCGCGAGCACAGTGCGTCCTCAGGAGCTTTGGCGGCCAGCATGGAACCAAGGGCGGCCAGAAGTGTCTCGCCGAAGAGGTAGCCGTAGTTCTGGTTCACCCAGGAGAAGAAGTCCACGTCGAAGAGCAACAGGCCGAAGCCGCCGCGCCCCTCACCCGGGCCGGCTTCCAGACAGCTGGCCGAGCCAGGCAGGATGCAGGCCTGCACGAGTTCTATCTCGCGCTCCATGGCCAGCATCAGGTTGGCCCTGTTGTTGAGGCCTGTGACCGGGTCTGAACGGCAGATCTTGGCCAGAAGCATATTCTCCAGGCACAGCGATGCGGCGCTGGTGAGCAGAGGCAACGTTTTTGGTTGGACGGCCTTCACCCCGCGCGCCATGAACATGCCCAAAAAAACGCCGTCGAGTATGAGCGGCAGCAAGAGCTTCTGTTCGCCTCGAAGGTACTCGGCCTCCAAGGGCCCTCCCGTGGAGTCCGGCGGCGGGAAGTAGAGGCTGTATGACTTGAAGGTGACAAATGCCTGGAGTGAGTCCTTGAGGGCGTGCTCTCCAGCGATGAGGTCCTGCCGGGTAAGGCGGGCGCCCAATGGGCGCATGTGGGGAGTGCTCTGTCGCATGAGTGACTGTAGCTTGCGCGGCCAGCCACGGCAAGTGGACAGGTGCCGGGGTTGCCCATGGACAGGCCATGGGCTATAGGCTCCATCCGGAGCAGTGCCCATGACAGACAACCCCGTTCTAGACGCCATTCACCAACGGCGCAGCATCAGGCGCTACACGCCCGAGCCTGTATCGGCAGGCGAGATCGAAGCCGTACTGGAAGCCGGGCGTTGGGCTCCGAGCGGCTTGAACAACCAGCCCTGGCGCTTTCTGGTGGTGCGCGCGGGCGAGGCGCGCCAGGAAACGCTCGCAACGCACACCAAATACGCCCACATAGTCCGCCAGGCCCGGGTTCTCTTCTGCGTGTTTCTGGACCGGGAGGGAGTCTACAACAGGGCGAAGGATCTTCAGGGAATCGGCGCCTGCCTGCAGAACATGCTTTTGGCAGCGCATTCCCTGGGCCTCGGGGCGGTCTGGCTGGGGGAGATAATCAATCAGGAGCCCGCTGTTACCAAAGCCCTGGGTCTTGACGAGCAGGCCCTGGAGCTGATGGCCGTCCTGGCCGTGGGCAGGCCGGAGCAGAAGGGCTCTTCGCAGCGCAAACCCATGAGCGAACTTTTGCTGGAGCCGGTGAAGGAGGATGGGGAACATGAAGATTGAGGTTTTTTCCCTTGGACCGCTGGAGACCAACAGCTATCTGGCGGTGCAGGGATCAGAGGCGGTGGCCGTGGATGCTGGCGGCAATCCCGCTCCCATGCTCCGGCACATCGAGAAGAATGGGCTTACGCTCACCCATGTGTTGCTCACGCACCTGCACTTTGACCACATCTATGGAGCCCAGGCCCTGCACGAGGCCACGGGGGCGCCCATACTGGCTGGCGCCGACGATGCCTACCTGCTTCAATCCGACCTTGGCCAAGGCGGGTTCATGGGCTTCCCCAAAGTAAAAGCGTTCTCCTACACGCCGATAGCTGAAGGCGAGACCGAGCTCCTGGGCCAACCGTGCCACGTGCTGGCCACGCCGGGGCATACACTGGGCAGCCTGTCGTTTTATTTCCCAAAGGCAGGGGTTGTCTTCGCGGGCGACCTCATCTTCTACCGCTCCATCGGGCGCACGGATTTCGCCGGGGGAAGCCTGCCATCTCTCCTTAATTCGGTTACGGCCAAGATATTCACCCTGCCGGACGAGACGGTCATCTATTCCGGGCACGGGCTGGAAACCGTGGTGGGAGACGAGCGGCTGCACAACCCCCATTTCAGCGACTTCACCGGCTGAGGCCGGTCTGGACCGTGGATTTTGGAGCCGTGAGAGTTCCCGGCAATCTCTGCCTGGAGCTGGCGCATCGCCTGTAAGTTCCAGCCATGCGGGCGCGGAACGGTTGGGGGCAAAGTAATGGAAAGCGTCATTCAGAATCTCCCAAAGGAGCATTCCCCGCTGGTGCTGGGGTGCAGCCCCCGCAAGGGAGGAAATTCCGATCTTGCCGCCGAGCTCATAGCCAGGGGGCTCAAGTCCGCGGGAGCGGAGCCCAGGCTCATCCATCTGCGCGACCTGGATCTTCTGCCCTGCCGTGGCTGCCAGACATGCGGCCAGAGTGCCGGGCACCGGTGCGTGCTCATGGAGAAAGACCAGTCCGAAATGCTCTTTCAGCTGATTGTCGCCTCGCCCATGCTGTTTTTCGCATCACCCATCTATTTCTACCACCTGCCCGCCTCCTTCAAGGGTTTCATCGACAGGGCTCAGCGCTATTACGAGGCGAAAATCGCGGGGGACCCGGGGCTTGAGTCGCTTGAGTCCCGGCGTGCGCACGTCTGCCTGGTGGCGGGCCGGCCCAAGGGCGAGCGTCTGTTCGAAGGGTCGCTTCTAACCCTGCGCTACTTTCTCTGGCCATTCAACGTTACTCTGGCCGAACCGCTCTGCCTGCCCGGGGTGGACAGGCCCGGCGATTTGGACAGCGCTGAGCCAGCGAAGGACCGGGTGGTGCGGTACGCATATGAGGCCTGGCAGGGCCCGGGCCGGTAATGCTCGGATTCTTGCGGGGCTTGTCGGGGAAGCGCTGTCCGGTATGCGCCTGCGCGACCAGTGAGAGCGGGCCGTGCCCGGAGTGTTCCAAGCGTCTCGCCCCGCGCCTTACTGGCTATTGTACCGCATGCGGAGCCCTGGCGGAGGTGGCCGAACAGCCCGCCGCCTTGTGCGCGAGCTGCCGTATGGAACCCAGACCCTGGGACGCGCTCGGCTTCTATGGTGAGTACGCAGGCGCCCTGCGCGACGCGGTGCTTCAGCTTAAATTCGGAGGCAGGCTCGCGGGCCTGGGGCTTGTACGCGGGCTTATCTGGCGCGCGTACGAAATCCATCGGGATCGTAAGGATGGTTTCACCCCGGAGGGGCCGGACCTGGTGACCGCTGTGCCCATGCACTGGCGAAGGCTTTTGACCCGGGGGTACAACCAGAGCGTGGAGCTGGCTCGTGGCGTAGCCAGGCTGCTCGGCGTTCCCTTGGATGCCCGGGTGCTGTGCAAAAAGCGTCACACCAAGCCCCAGAGCAAGCTCAGCGCCAGGGAGCGTAAGGCGAACCTGGCCGGAGTTTTCGTGGCGGACGCTTCGCGGGTGGCTGGTAAGAACGTTCTTCTTGTGGACGACGTGATGACCACCGGAGCCACGCTGGAAGCCGCGAGCCGGGCGCTGCGCCAGGCCGGGGTGCGCCGGGTGGAGATCCTCGTTCTCGCAAGAGATTGAAAAAGGGTGTTGACTTTTTTGGGGGCCGTCCGTAAATACGGCTTCCCCGTTTGCGGAGGTCTATCATGTACGCTATTGTTGAAACTGGCGGTAAGCAATACCGCGTCGAGGAAGGCGCCAAAATCACCGTGGAAAAGCTCACGGCGGATGCTGGCGCGGAAGTGGCTCTGGAGAAGGTGCTCCTGGTTGGCGAAAACAGCGGCCTGAAGGTCGGTGCTCCCTATGTCGCCGGCGCCAAGGTGACCTGCGAGGTGGTTGAACACCTGCGCGGGCCCAAGGTTGTGGTCTTCCACAAGTGGCGTCGTAACGACTCCCACAAGAAGACCGGTCACCGCCAGGACCTTACCACTCTGAAGATCAAGTCGATCCAGGGCTAGGAGGAACACCATGGCTCATAAAAAAGCAGGCGGCAGTTCCCGCAACGGCCGCGACAGCGCCGGACAACGCCGGGGCGTAAAACGCTACGGCGGCCAGGTGGTCAGGGCCGGAAACATCCTGGTGCGCCAGTTGGGCACCAAGTTTCACCCCGGTGACAACGTCGGCCTGGGCAGGGACTACACCCTGTTCGCCCTGGTGGACGGTACCGTGGCCTTTGAAAAGTACACCCGCAACCGCAAGGTGAAGACCCGCGTTCACGTGGTCCCCGCTGCTGCATAAGCAGGTTTGCGAAAGTTCCATAAAAAAGGCGGCTCAAGCGAGCCGCCTTTTTTATTGCTCACTGTATCAGTGCGGTGCTGACGCTTCAGCCGGCAAGGCCCACTATGAACCCGGCCATGAAAATTCGACGTTCGATTTGGGTTTCAAAATCATGACGCACCGTATGTGCGGAGCTTTCGCAACACCTGTGCAGACCTCCGAACCGCTTCCGGCAACGTGCGGACGCAGTTGCCGCAGAAACGCATGAAAGTCTGCGCCGAAGCACTTGCGCCTTGTGTTGGCAGCGTCTATACCTTGATTGTTTAGCAGTGCGTCTTGCATGGCCTCGTTTTTGCAATGAATTTGCCCCGGAAGGGAACTCCATGGCAGACAAGGAACACAAAAAGATCATCATAAAGAAGGTGAAGAAGGGCGGTCACGGCGGCGCTCATGGCGGCAGCTGGAAGGTGGCCTACGCCGACTTCGTCACCGCCATGATGGCCTTTTTCCTGGTCATGTGGCTGGTCAACTCCGTCACTGTGGAGAAGCGCGAGCAAATTGCCCAATATTTCCAGTCATTCAGCCTGATAGACACCGGCGGCAAACCCAATCTCATCCCGGCTACGGATCTCTCCCAGATCACACCTGAGCAAAATCCCATGGCCATCGTGGAGCCCATATCAGAAAGCCCCTCCGGGCCGGCCAAGGAAAAGCCCGAGGAGGAAAAGGCTGCCGAGGCCGTAAAAGAGGCCATCGAAGCCACGACTCCCGACCTGAAGGACCAGATCATCGTCAAGACCGAGGCTGGCAGGCTCATCATCGAAGTGACCGAGGACGTGAAAGGCAAGCCCCTTTTCGCCCTGGGCAAGTCTGATCTGACCGTGGACGCCAAGCGTGCCCTGGCAGCCGTGGCTCCTCAGGTGGGCAAGGCAGGCAAGGGCAAACTGACTATTGAGGGCCATACAGACGCCTATACCTACGCCGGGGATCGCTTCACCAACTGGGAGCTCTCCACGGACAGGGCGTCCGCTGCCAGGCGTGAACTGGAAAAATCGGGAGTGTCTTCAGACTCCGTCGGAGTGGTGGCCGGGTACGCGGCCACGCGCCCCCTTGTTCCCGAAAATCCGCTGGCCCCCAAAAACCGGCGCATTCGTCTGGTTGTGGAACTTCCGCCGCCACCGGAGCCGGCCAAGAAAGCCGAGAAGCCAGCCCCGGCAGCCAAGGAGAAGGACAACATTTTCGCCAAGCCCAAGGAGCCGCCCGCTCCTCCCCCGTCTCCTATCCCACAGGAGAAACGGGAAATCCTGGACCAGCAGATTGAAAGGCTTTACGACGAGTCCATCAAAGGGAAACAATAATGGGTACGGAAGCGTAACGCATGCTCGCCATCATCGGGATAGCAACGGTTCTGGGCGCGGTCGTTCTCGGCTATATGCTGGAACACGGCAATTTCAGCGTGCTCTGGCAGCCTGCGGAATTGGTGATCATCTTTGGTGCGGCCTTTGGATCCATGATTCTTGGCTCACCGAAGAGCGTTGTGATCGCAGCCCTCAAGGGCGTGGGGGGCGTGTTCGGCTCCTCCAAGGTCAGCAAGGCGTTTTTCATGGACATGCTCATCATGCTGTCCATGTTGTTTATGAAGATCCGGCGCGAAGGCCTGGTGGCCATCGAAAAAGACATCGATGGGCCCGAATCCAGCCAGATATTCGCGGCTTTTTTAAAGGACAAGTCCAACGCGTTCATCGTTGATTTCGTGTGCGACACCATGCGGGTGTTCTCAACTGTGAATATCGAGCAGCATGAGTTCGAGAACATCATGGAGGCCGATATCGAGGCCTACTCTCACGAAGCAGCCGCCCCGGCCGCAGCGATCAATAAAATGGCCGACGCCCTTCCGGGCCTTGGCATCGTGGCCGCGGTGCTGGGCGTTGTCATCACCATGGGCGTCATCAGCGAGCCCCCCGAGGTCATCGGCCATCACATCGGCGCGGCCCTGGTGGGCACCTTTCTGGGCGTGCTCATGTGCTACGGCATCGTGGGTCCCATCGCCGCCAACATGGACTCCAAGGCCAAGGACGGCGAGCACTGCCTGGTGGTGGTGAAGTGCGCTTTGGCGGCCTTCGTGGGCGGCAACCCCCCTCCTGTGGCTCTGGAAGCCGGTCGGCGGGCCATTCCCAACCACCACCGCCCGAGCTTCGTTGAGCTTGAGGAAGCCATCAAAGCCTCAAAGGGCAAATAGCCCGCATCTTCAGGTTCTTTGCGGACATGGCCGGCTCATGCCGGCCTTTCTGCTGCACGGGTATTGTCAGTCCGCCGCCCCCGGCGTTAGAGGGTGCCGAATTTTGTTGCCCCCAGGTCTAGGAACATCTAAGGTCGAGAGAATCAATGTCTGTTCGAAAGGAGCCAAATCCTGTGGAGTGCATCCGGGTCATGCTGGCTGAAGACATCGCGATTCTTCGCAAGGCGCTTGTGTCCTTGCTGAGCCCCTTTCCGGAGGTGGTGATAGTGGGGGAAGCCGCGGACGGTCTTGAAGCCGTGAAGCTGGTGGATGAATTGTCCCCACAGGTGGTGCTCATGGACCTCTCCATGCCGCGCATGGACGGTGTGGAGGCCATTGCGGAGATCAAGCGCCAGCATCCGGAAACCAGAGTGATCGCCCTTACCGCCCATGGCGACCCCGAGCTGGTGGGCAAAACGCTTTTGGCAGGCACTGATGGGTATATGCTCAAAAACGCCAGCGCGGACGAACTGGTGTCGGCTATCCGCAGTGTGGCTGCGGGAAGGCAGTACATGAGCGTGGAAGTAACCGCCCTGCTGGGGGCCCAACCCGGGTTATGCAGCGGCTAAATCCAGCTGGCTGGAGCTTGCCGGCCTGAAGTGGTCTTCCCGGTTTCTGTCTTGGACCGTGCTCACCCCCCCGTATCGATGTTCTCCAATTCTTCATAGAGTTCTTTAATAGCCGAAGCCGCCGCTTCGGCGTTTTCATTTTTCGCGGCCATTTCCAGGTCCGCTCCCAGCGCATTCACCTTCCCGGCTCCGAAAGCCATGGATGTTCCTTTCACATCGTGTCCGGCCTTGGCGGCAAGGTCGAATTCCCCGGCAGCCAAATGCGCTTCGGCCGCAGCCGCGCGTTCTCTGATGTAGGCCAGAAATTCAGCCATGAGCGGCTGGCATGCCTCCCGCACAGGGGGCGCTTCGCTTGCGGCAGTGGCCGGTGGGGTCCCGGCGGCGTCCCGGCGGGGGGCGAACTCGGCCACAGCCGCTTGAAGAGCGTCGAGTGAAAGAGGTTTGGCCAGATACGCGGTCATTCCCGCCTCCAGAAAGCGCTCCCGGTCACCGCTCATGGCGTATGCGGTCAGGGCCACCACGGGGATGCGAGCAACTTCCTCACCGCATTCCCCTGCACGTATCCGGCGCACGGCCTCCAACCCGTCGAGATTGGGCATCTGCACGTCCATAAACACCAGGTCCTGTGGAGAGCTGGCAAGCATGTCCAGGGCTTGGCGTCCGTCGTTGGCCGTGGTGACTTCATGCCCCAGGGAGCAGAGAAATTCTGTGAAAACGTGGCGGTTGATCGGATTGTCCTCGGCCACAAGGATTTTGACAGGCCCGTTGGTTTCAAAAGACGCATGCTCCGGAGCCGCCGCTGGGGCAGAGGCCTGTGGAGCGTGTTTGAACCTGGCGGTGAAGAGGAAAACACTGCCGTTTCCCGGAGCGCTCTCAACCCAGATTTTACCGCCCATGAGCTCGGCCAGTTCGCGGCAGATGGCGAGGCCCAAACCCACGCCCTGGTAGGGCTTGGAGAAGGAGGAGTCGACCTGGCGGAAACTGTCGAAGATGGCGTTGGTATACTCTGGTGGAATGCCGATTCCGGTGTCCTTGACGCAGAAGAGAAGTTCGACATCCTCATCGGGGTTGGGCTGAGTTTCGGAAACCTGGACGGAGATTCCTCCGCTTTGGGTGAATTTGACCGCGTTTCCGACCAGGTTCGCCAGAATCTGCCCAAGCCGTACCGGGTCGCCGAGGAGCCTCTCGGGGAGCTCCTCCGGCAAGTGGGTAGCGAGGGTGAGTCCTTTCTCAGTGCAGGCGGGCAGGAAGGTCTCCACGGCCCGTTGGACGGTCTGGCGAAGGTCAAAGACCTTCCTCTCCAAAGTGAGCTTGCCGGCCTCCACCCGCGAGAGGTCCAGCACATCTCCGATGATGGAAAGCAGTGTGCGCGCGGATTCGGCGATCATCTTCAGCTGTGAGTTCGTCTTGGCCGGGTTTCTGTTGCGCTGAGACAGTTCCGCCAGGCCGAGTATGGCCGTGATGGGAGTGCGGATCTCATGGCTCATGTTGGCCAGGAAGTCGCTTTTAGCCTTGCTTGCGGATTGGGCCTGTTCGTGGGCGGTCCGAAGGAGGGCTTCGCCCTCCTTGAGTTCCGTGACGTCGAGTATGGATATAAGAACGCGGCTTAGTGTGTTCTCATGTCCGGGCAGTGGCCGGAGACCCACAATGCACTGGCGAGTGATGCCATCGAGAGTGGAGAAGCGGGCTTCATAGCCGCGCGCCGCGGTCCCTTCACGTATGGTGGCAAAGATATTCTTCAGGTTGATCAACGATTCCGGCATGATGAATTTATCCAGATTCTCAATCATATGGGCCTTGGTGGCCGCACCTGACATCTCCACCGCGGCGGGATTGGCGTCCCGGACAGTCACCATGCGGAGCAGATCCCTGCTGAAGTCGGGTTTGTCCGCAACCAGCGAGGAGAGGTTGCTGACCGCTTCCATTTCAGGGGAACGCAGGAAAGCGTCCAGGGCGGCAAAGTCGACCTCAAGGAAGGAAATCGGGGAATTCATGAACAGGCTGCGGTAGCGGGCTTCGCTGTGGCGTAAGCGTTCGTTGGCTGCTTCGAGTGCGGCCGTGCGCAGGGATACCCGGGATTCCAGCTCCTGGTTGAGTTCTTCCAATTCCTGCTTTGAAGACGCAAGCGCGCTGGCGGCCTCATCCTGCTCCTTGGATGCGGTCTTGAGTCTGGCCACACCCACAGCCAAGGCATCCAGGGTTTCGGCCCAGGCTTTGGCCAAAACGCCCACCTCTCCCGGATTTTGGCTTGCGAGAGCATGCAGCTCCTCGGCCATTTCCGGTACGGAACCGTCGAAAGGACGTATGCGGGCCGCCTTGCTGGACAGCGCCAGGATCGGATTCGTTATTCTTCTGGTCAGAATCCAGGCCACCAAAGCACCGGCCAAAAACACGCCGCCGATGGCCAAGGCCTGCCTCGTGGCCAAGGTGACCACTGGGACGGAGAGCTCGGCGCTGTCCATGATCATGCCCATGATCCAATGCATTTCAGGAAGATATGTAGCCTGCGCGATATACTCGGTACGTGCTCCGGCCCATGCGAACCGGACGGGGAGGCGGGCATTATTCAAGGAAGTTCGGATATCGCTTTCATGGGACTCAAGGACGGTACGCGGTTCGCCACCTGGCGAGAGAAGAAAAGACGACCCTTGGGTTTCCATGACGAAGATGCGGCCCGATTGGCCGAGGTGGACCCTTGAAAGCGAGTCGATCATTTCGAGGAGCATGCGGTGTTTGTCTTGGGCGGACTGGGCCTCGATCCTGGCGTAATCGACGCTTATCCCCACATACCAGCCCCAAGGCGCGAATGTGGTCACGCAGGCTAGGTGCTTGCTCGAAGCTCTTGAGTCCGTCGATGGCCACCAGAGAACGGTGGTGTCCCAGCCGTCCCGGTTGGCGATGGAGGCGGAATATTCAAGGGCGTTGGCTCCGGCGGCTCCTTTGAGCTCGCGCCAGCTCCCGCCCACAAGCGACGAATCCGAATGGGCCAGGCCGTTGAACTGTTTGTCGAAGATGAAAATGTTGAGTCCGGTCCGCGTGCAAGCCCTGGTTGCCGCAGCCAAAGCAATCCGTTGGGCCTCTTTCACTGGCGTGCCGAGCCGGGTGGAATGGGAATACTGCTCTTCGAGAGAGGCCATGAACATGGCCAGGTCGGTTTTCAGCGCGGACCTTTGGGCCGTGATTGCGTCGAGGAGCCGGTCGGCCAGATCCTCGTTGTGGTCCTGAATGAGCAGGGAAGCGAGTTGCAGGGTCTCGGACAGACGTTTTTCCTGCTCAAGGAACAGGCTGTTCTTGTAGGTCAGCCAGATGAGCCCAACGACGCTCACCGCGGAAGCGGTCATGAGCGCTGTTACAAGAAGGAGCACCCTGCTCTTAATGGAGTGGGGAACCAAGCTGTTCCTAGTTCACAACCCGGTAGTTCATGACTTCCGGGCGGTGGAAGTAAAATTCAACCCGGCGGTTCATTAATTCGCTCTCCTGGGACAATGGGGCGGCAAGTGGGAGAGTGTCTCCATAGGAAACCGCCCGAATGCGGTTGGGAGGAATCGCTTTTTCCATGAGCACGGCCCGCACCACCGCGCCGGACCTGGCTCCGGCAAGTTCCCAGTTGGAGGGGAAAGGACCTCCCTTGAATTCTCCGGGAACAGCATGGCCGCGCACCATCAGATTGAGGTTGAAGCTTTTGAGCACGTCCTGCACTTCCCGGATGACCTTGCCCGCCTCAGGGGTCATTTCAGCTGAGCCTGGTTTGAACATGAGGTCGTTGTTGACCCGCAAGAGCACCCCGGTATCGTCCGAACTGACCCCGGAACTTTGCTTGAGGTAGGGGTCCTCGGTGATGATCTTCTTGAAGCGCATGGCGATGGTGTACCTGGCCGCCTGTTCCTCGGTGAGCTGCTGGGCCTTTGTGTCAGGGGATCCAATTATGGGGGAGTTCGGGTCCATGGCCACCTTGCCAATGGGTGTGTCGGACTTGAAGTATGTCTCCAGCGCTTTCTGCACGTCCTTGGGCACGATGTTCATAATCCACATGAGCAAAAAGAAAGCCATCATGGCGGTCACGAAATCCGCGTAAGCCACCTTCCAGCTCCCGCCATGCCTGCTGGTATGGCGCCTCCCGGCATGCTGTATGGCGGGTGAGTTCTTCTTGCCCTTGCCCTTCATGAACTAGCCCCGAATGACGCGTTCCAGCTCTTCGAAAGTGGGACGGTAGATTTCTGGCACGGAGCGCCGCCCGAATTCAAGGGCGATCATGGGGGTTGCTCCGTGGGCCATGCCGGAAAGGGTTGCCCGGATGACGCCGAAAAAGGCCTCGCGTTCCTGGGAACGGTTTTCCAGCTTGGTGGCCATTGGGCCCACGAAACCGTAGCAGAGCAGCACGCCCAGAAAAGTCCCGACCAGGGCCGCGCCGATGGAATGGCCCAGCTCATCGGGCGGCGCGGTGATCTTCTGCATGGTGAGTACAACGCCAAGCACGGCGGCCACGATGCCCAAACCCGGAAGGGCTTCGGCCACCTTGGAAAGATTGTTGACAGGAAGCATGGAGAGAGAATGCATGGACTCGATGTCAGCGTGCATTATCCCCTCGATCTCGTCGGGTTCACCGGTGACCAGGTAGACCCTGAACGTGTCGCAGATGAAGCGCACGGCATGCCAGTCCTGTCGGACCCGGCGGTGGGAGTTGAATATGCCGCTGGAATCGGGATGCTCTATGTCGTTTTCGATACTGGCCAGGCCTTCTCTACGGATTTTTATAAGCAGGCGCGACAGGAGGCTCAATACCTCCAGGTAGTCTTCGCGGCCGTAATGCTTGCCGGAGAAGATGTCCCCCATGTTCTTGAAAACCAGGGACAAGGTTGTCTTGGTGGACGCGATGAGCAAGGAGCCCATGGCCGCTCCGCCTATGATCAAAAGTTCGGCTGGTTGGAGGAGCACCCCGAACTTCCCGCCGGCCACCAGGTAGCCGAGGGCGACGCAGCCCATAACCACCAGGATGCCCAGAATTGCTATCATTATTCTTCCTCGCCTTGCTCGCCGGAAGTGCTCGTGGCGGTTTCAACCTCCGCGAGGAGGTTGTCCATGTCCAGGCCGCCGTAGTGATGTCCCGGCTCAACATGGACTCCGCGGGCGACATTGTCGCACCAGCGGGCCAGGGCCGAAACGCCGCAGACCTGGGCATCGAGAAATTCCAGCGTCTTTTCGAGTCGGGAACCCACGGCGAAGCGGACGAAACGAGCCCCCAATATGAGCCCCCCGTCTTTTTCCGCCACCCGGACCAGATTGTTGTAGGTAAAGACAGACAGAACCCCGTAGGGGTCATCCGCCGTCGGATCCCATAGTTGAAGGTATGTGAAACATGCCTTGGCTGAGAGAAACTGGGCCACGACGTCCTGGTGAAGGACGGCATGCATTCCCAGTCCCCTGATGGAGAGATCGGTAAGGATCATGCGTCCGGAGCCGAGCATGGACATCGTAAGGTGCGGTCTGCCCAGCTCGGCTGCCCCAAGGCGCATATATTCTTTTTGCGGGCAAAACCATACGGCCAGTTCCCTGACAAGGGAATCTGGAACCGCAACTCTGTAATCGGCCCGTCTGTTCGAGGACTCCACGTCATGCCCCCGCTGCAAAACGTTACACACTCATGTAATGCTTACACGTCCCACACTCTACAGGCAAGACTGTTGTTGGGTGCGAGTTGAAATGAAGTAGCAATTCGCAAATCCAATTTGCAGTGGCAGGTAGCAGCAGTCGTGCAAGGCCTGCATGCTGCATCCTCCGGGGTTGCCAAGCACGGGTCTTTCCCTTATTCAGGCCGGACGGACGCCTCCATCGGGGTAGTTTGATCCGAGATTTCCAATATTTCTCTCCTGTTACGTTCTCCACGACTTCTTGGCGCGGAGAGAGCCCCAAGGCCGTTGCGTCCAGCAGGGCACATGATTCTAGGAACAGCCAAGCAGATATCCGCACGAAATGTGCTCGAAGGCTTGCGCCAAGGGCTCAGCCGTTTTTCCGGCCCCAGCCGCGCGGCTCTGATCATGGCTGAAACGCCGGAGTCGGAGCTTCTGGTGCATGACCCGAGGCGGCTGTTGCGCGGCCACGAACCGAAGCTCAACAAGATGTACCTGGAGACCTCGGAATGGCGTGAAAACGCGCCGGATACCGCGGTCATGAAGCCCTTCGGGCAGACCTCGTGGGCGCAGAAGCTCCACCTCACGGGTCTTATTTGCGCGGGAGGGTATTCCCAACCGTTATTCTACCAAATGTGGTTTACCGAATTGCACCCCAACATGTGCTCCACTGGCCCCATCGAGCGATGGTTGGAACATGCGGTGTGGCTTCTGGCCCATGATTATGCTTCGGAAGGGGCATTCTTCACTTCCGCCTCCAAACATGCTCTGGAGGCGTTCGAACACCATGCGGTGCGCAACCATATTTTCGCCGATATGAGCAGAACCCTGGGCAGGCCTCCTCAAATCCCGCTCTATCCCATACTGGAGGCGGTGCTCAACATCTCCACCACACGCGAGGAGGGAGAGCGCCCCACCGGACGGATGATTTTTATCGAGCCCTCCGACGCCAACAACGTGCCCTGGCTTATCCGGTTTCCGGAGCTGGAACGCCCCTATCTTCATAATGCCAAGCACGTGCGCAAGCTGCTGCTCAGCGTTGAGAACTCCAGCCGCCGGCTTGTCAGCGACGGCGAGAGGGTGCTCGGGGTGAGCGGCCCGGCCAACGGACTTTCGGCCCGGCTTACCGCGGACTTTCAGGACCGGTTCGGGTTTTTACGCCTGGGCGGAAAGCCGGTATGCAGTTTTGTGGACGGCATTTACCAGTCGACGACCCGTAAACCAAATCTCGTGCTGCTCGAGGAGGCCCTCCTTGAATCGGACATGGGGCCGGACCATGGCCATACCTTGTTCCAGATCGCCAGCGCCATAGTTGACGAAGCCCGGATGGAGGGCTTTGGCTGCACGCTGGTGCTGGACCCTCAAGTGAGCTTGCCCCTCATGGCCGGGCAGCACGTGGACCCGCCATTATGGCTGAACGACCCGCAGAACCTTGATTTGGCCAAGGCTCTGGCCAAACTCGACGGCGCTCTGCATCTTACCGGTTCCTGCGAGCTTCGCGCCTTCGCCTGTCTTCTTGACGGCAGGAATGTGGGTTCGGAGGACCGTTCCCGCGGGGCTCGGTTCAATTCCGCCCTGCGCTTCACGGCCATGCATCCGGGGATCATCGTGGTGGTGGTTTCCGCGGACGCGCCGGTGTTCATCTTTCAGGGGGGGCTCCAGCTCAACGCCATGTGCGATCTGCGCCATGAAGTCGATCTGGATCTTGACCCCCCGTCTCTCGAAAAATGGCTGCAGGAGGCGTGACCATGGGGGTCTCATACGTCATTTACCGAAGGACTCGCGACGGGAGGCTGCGCTGGGGCGTGAGAATGCCGCGCTGGCTTCCGATCGCCGCCATGGCCCTGACCATTGCCGGGGCGGCACACCTTGTCTGGCGGTTGCCTGATATTGTCGGCCTGAGTGAGCTTAGGGGCAGGGTCCAAACCGTTCGCTCCCAGCGCGCGGTGGAGCGCACCGCGTTGCTGGCCGCCCACGAGCGTCTTGGCGACTTGCGCCAGGACATGGCGTCAGTGGTCAGCTTAAATGGCAAGCTGGCCAGTGTGACCAGCCTGGTAGATGCAGGTGGTGAGATGCATTCGGTGGGGTCTCCGGCCATGGTGGAGGGCGGAATAACCGATGAGAAACGCCTGGCCAGGCAGCTTTCGGCCATGGTTCGGGCCCTGGTTGAGGAAATCGCTTTTCAGGAGAGCCGTCAGCGGCAACTGGCCTCCATCATGCGTGAGCGAGCCCTGGAGTTCGCTGCCAGGCCGTCCATCTGGCCCGTGCGCGGCACCATCAATTCGGACTTCGGCTACCGCTACATGTCGCGCTCCCGTGAATACCATAAGGGCTTGGACATTGGCGTGCCGGTAGGGACTCCGATCGTGGCCCCTGCGGATGGAAAAGTGGTGTCCGTGGGGTACGAGTCCGGGTATGGTCTCATGGTGGTTATCGAACACCGCCATGGGGTGAGCACAGCCTACGCGCACCTGAAGGCCGCCACCGTGGAGGCCGGAGATGATGTCACCAAGGGGACGCGCATCGCCTTCTCCGGGATGAGCGGGCGCACCACGGGATCCCATCTGCACTATGAAGTGCGGGTGAACGGCCAGGCCGTGGACCCCATGAACTACATGCTCAATTAAGCTTTGTTCAGAAACGTTGGAATCGATGGACGCACCCGCCCATATTGGGGTACAATTTCAAATCGTTGCCAACACAATTGAACCAAGGGTTTCCAGGATGAAATATCTTCTTCTCGGCATATCCGTTCTGCTGCTTGCGGTCGGGTGCAGCAAGTTCGAAGTCTATGAGCGCAATCTCCAATATATGACCATGGAGACTTACCAGAGCGAGAAGGTCCTCGTTGGCAAAGAGTATCAGGAGGCCCAGCTCGCGCTAGCCAAGGCCGAAACATCCGGCAACCCTGAGGTGATAAAGAAGGCGCGTGCGACCTTCAACGATGCCAAAGCTAAAGCCCGGGCCATTGAATGGGAGGATCGCCGGCGCAACCGGACCTGGTAGCCGGCCGGCCAAGGTCTCTTCCCGGGTTTGGGTTGGGTACTGTCCCTGTCGGCTATGTTGAGGGAGTAAGGCTCCCAGGAGAGCAACCGTCCGCTCCCGTGCCAGGTCTCTGTCGCGGGAGCGATCTTTTTTGTCAGTATTCTCGGGAGCGGGAGTGTCTTCCAGGGATCACGGCCCTGCTGCTCACCTCAGGCATAGCGCCTCCGAAGGGTTTTCAGCATATGCTTCATCCTGTGGGTGTAGTCATGCTCGGCAAGAACCCGGTTGCGCGCGGCTGAAACGATTTTGAGGCGTTCGTCAGGGTGGTTCAGGAAATGCCGAACAAGCCCGCCTATCTCCTCAACATTTCCATAGCAGGCCGTCTCTTTGCCGGGTTCAAACAAGCCCTTCATTTGCTCCCGCCAGTCTGACAGCAAGAATCCTCCGCAGGCGGGGACGTCGAACACACGCTGGTTCACGGCGCCTTTCATCTGCAGGCTGGTGGCATTGAAGTTGACCTCGCTCAGCGGATAGAAGCCGGGCAAGTCCCGGTAATAATCGAGCGGGCCAAGCAGTTTCCAGCTTCCTCGAGGCAGCAGGGAACGCCAGCCGGAGTCCCCTGCGATAAGCGGGGAAAAGGGCAGGAGGGAGCTGACGCGTTGGAGCCGGTAGAGCCTGGTCGCTTCCCAGGTGAGGAACTGCTCCAGGTCGAGCCTGCGAAGTGGATCGGGCAGTTCCTCCCAGAGTTTAAAAAGCGCGGGTGATTCGGTGCGCATGAATTTCAGGGAGTCCCCGGCACATGACGACGCGAACCCGGATGCGGCCTGTCTGGCGAGATCAAGGACTTGCGGCCAGGGCTTCAGGCGATTGAGAAGCTTGGAGACCGGGCGGACCATGGAGTCGCCCACAAAGGAAACGGGAGAGCGCCAAGCCGGTTTGCCAACAACTCCGGGTTTGAAATGTTCGGTGTCCGTCGCCAGGGGAAGATAGTCCACCAGCTCGAAGCCCAGAGCTGTAAGAGGCGCGACGGTGTCCTGGTTCCAGGTGAACAGGGCGCACCATGGATTGGCCTGCTTCGGGAAATCGTGAAGAATAAGGCGGGGATTGTCCACGAACCACGAGGCCAGTGGAAGGGCCATTTTTTCAAACAGGGTGGCGATCTCACCCTGGCGATCAAGTCCAAGATGGTTGATGGTCAGTGCGAAGTCCGGTTTGAATTCAACGGCGGCCGTGAGAAGATGCTCGATGAAGGCTGTGGAGCATCTCGCCCCCTTGGGCAGGACAATCTTGAGCAATTGCCAACCCAACCGGGCGCATGAACTTTCAATCTCTTTTTCGAGAAAGTAGCCGCTTGAAAAGAGCAGGAGACGCGCAGTGGCCCCGCGAAACCGGGGGATACGCACCCGTTCCCAATATGTGGGGAGGATGGGGCGCTTGCACTGGTGTACGGTCCCTGGGGACACGCCGGCCTAGCGCCTGGATTTGGTTTTGGATGCGTCGGTCTTCTGGCCCTTGTCCGCGTCCTTGTCCTTTCGCTTGTTGAGTTCCGCGATCTTGGCGTTCAGGCTGTCCACTTGGTGTTTTTGCTGGGCCGAGAGTTTCTGTATGCGTTGTTCGCATTGATTTTTCAGGTCGGCCTCACGGGCGGCCATGTCGTCCTTGATTTTCTTTATCTCCGCCTCCTGCGCGGCCAGGAGCTGGTTCTTTTTCTCGAGTTGCTTTTTGAGGTCTTCGCCGGAACATGCGGCCAAGAGGACCACCGAGGAAAAAAGCACGAGGATACGTTTCATGGGCGCTCCTATTTGATCTTGCGGACCAGTTTGCCCTGTTCATAAAGCTCGTCGCGCACCAGAACCCCTGAGGGGTCGTACTCTTTGAGAAGACCGTGCAGCTTGCCAGCCAGGAATCCGGCTTCGGTTCTCAACTGGCCGTTTTCGTACCAGACTTTTGCCTGCTCGGAGATTTTCCGGCCATCCTTGAAGCGGGCCAGGGTTTCTTCTTCGAGGCGGCCGTTTTCGCCGTAGCGGCGGATGGCCCAGGTGTCTGGCGACGCCGACACTTCCTCGGCCAGTTGCCCGTTTTCATACCAGACTTTGCTGGAGACGAGTTTTCCCGCTTCGTAGCGCGCCTCAAGCCGCGTTTTTCCGGATTGATGATAGTCCTGGACTAGCCCGGTGTAGGGCGATTTATCACCCGATTTGTGGAGGAGACCGCCGTATTCTTCCATCTCTTCCGGCGATGCGGCGCCCTGGGCGGTTAGAATACCTGGGCGCGCCAGAGCGAATAAGAGGAGGAAGGCAGTGAGGACGATTCGCATTCGCAAGACGATACCCTTAAGGGGATTTAGCTGGCAAGACCCCTGGCCCGCTTGCATTCCGGTTGCGATGGCATTAGCTTCTTTCAAGCACGGGGTAATCCGTGAAATCCGGGAGTCTCCAAGGCCATGATCGTTCCAAAAAAGCGCATACTCGAAAAATCGTCGTCCTTTCTCGCTCCGCACCGGGGCGACCTTATAGTCGTGGGGATATGGGTGTGCAGCCTCATTCCCGCCTTCCTCATTTCGGTCTTCAAAAAAGATCCTTTCTACGCCTCGGTTATCACCGTCCTGATCCAGTTCTTGGCTTCATTTGGCTCCATCACTCTTTTCGGCGTGATCAGCCAGCTCATCTGCTACCGCTACATTGATTCCTCGGAAGTGCATGACCGCATGATGGACGGCCTCTTCTACGGCTTCCACGCGGGCATGATCATTTGGGTGCTCTACGCATTCTTCCACATGCTTTTCGGAATGCGCACCGTTGGAGAGATCAACTCGCTCATAGGCTTCTTCGGCATCATGTGCATGCTCAGCTGCATAGTGGGTATTCTGTGCGGTTTCATTTTTGGCCACTGGGAAGATCGTAAGCGCACAAAAGGCTTCTAAGCGTGCGGGTGCTTTTTTGCGGTGTCGGAGAGGCCTTTGACGAGGCCCAGCCCAACACCTGTCTGCTGGTTGAGGCTTCCGCCAGGGGCGAACGGCGCGAAGTTCTTCTCGATTGCGGTTTCACCGCTCCCTACTCGTACTGGCGTTTCGGACCGGCCCTGGGGGCCAGTTCGGACGGCCCGGATGTGGTGTGGCTGTCCCACTTCCACGGAGATCACTTCTTCGGATTGCCCGCGCTGCTGGCCCGAATGAAACAGGCCGGGCGTTCACGGGAACTCTACATCGCAGGCCGCCAAGGAGTGGGGGCGCAGGTGGCCAGGGTTCTTGATCTGTCCTACCCGAACTTGCGCGACAAGCTGGACTTCCCCCTGAATTTCAAGGAATGCCGCCCTGACGAACCTCTGGAAATGCGGGGTCTTAGCTTCAGCGGAGCATTCACCACCCACCCCGAACCATGCCTGGCGCTCAGGCTTGAGGACGATGGGGCAAGTCTCTACTATTCCGGGGATGGCGCTCCGGCACCGGAGTGTCTGGCCCTGGCTTGGGGAGCGGGGCTTGTTGTCCAGGAAGCCTTCTCCATGGAGCCAGGCTCGCCGGGACACGGCTCAGTGGAAGAGGCCATCCAGTTGGCCCGCATGGTCAATCCGGGAGCACTGGCCTTGGTCCACCTGGAGCGGTTGTTGCGCTCGGACCGCCTTCAGGACGTGGTCACCCGTCTGGATGGCACGGGATACGTGCCCAATCCGGGCCACATTCACCACGTCGGCCTGTAGTTCTCCCCGGTGCCGGGTCCGTTCCGGGAGGCCTGAATGCGGCCGGATTTGCGATCATTCTCCCTTGCGCCTGAACCGTGTTCCGATAGTTGTGCGGGTTGCAGAAGAACCCCGCTTCCAAAGCAACTGGATCGCCGGGAATCGTCAGGGCTCATTTGCCGGCGAGCATGTCCACCTTCGCGATGTACGCCTCCACGTCGAATTTTCGCTTAAGCCCCTGAAAGTTCATGTAGCGCACCTGGCCGAACACGGGTCTCTCCGCCCATGGGCGGTCGTGAACGCCTCCGATGCTCCAGGCGATGCCCGCGTATCCGTTGGGGTCCCGCCCATCGAGTTCGTAGCGGTCGTTTAAGTACACGGCTATTTCCTGGGCCTCGTCAGGCGATGAGGTCCACTCAAGAAGCTTTTTTCCCCAATACATGCGCATGTAGCCGTGCATTTTGCCGGTGGCTGTCATCTCCAACTGGGCGGCGTTCCAGGCCGGGTCGTGGGTTTGGCCGGCTTCCAGCTCATGTTTCGAATACAGGTAGGGCCGTGGGTCTCCCGCGTGTTTCGCCAGGGTGCGTCTGGCCCAGTCAGGGTAGCAGGATGTGCTGTCGTAGTCCGCGTGGTGCAGGCAGAAGTTGTCGGCTAGCTCGCGGCGAACGATGAGTTCTTCGAGGAATGCCTGTTTGTCTTCGGACGGGGCCATAGATGACGCCACGGCCAGGGCCGTGCGCTGGGCCGAAAGCATGCCGAAGTGGAGCCAGGGAGAGAGTCCTGACTGGCCGTCTAGTGACGGGTCGTTGCGCCGGGTAGAATAGCCGTGCAGACCGGAGGTGACGAACCTTTCCAGCGCGGTAAGCGCAGCTGCCTCTCCGGGCTGGAAATTACTGGGGAGGTGAGCGGTTTTGAGATGTGGGATGGCCCTCTCCAGTTGGTCCCGGGTTATTCCGCCAGGATTGGCTCCTGATGGCCTGGACTGTTTGGGCGGTTCGGGGAGATCATCCAGGAATTCAGGCAGATGTCGGTGAATTTTAGGGCGCAAGGTCCGGGCCATATACTCGGCCTTGTCCGACGCTATGAAACAGGGGACCACGTTGTGTGCATCCACCTCTTGAACCGGGCAGACGGTGGATTCGCAGAGCGTAGCCAGCCAATGACGTTTGTGACGAAGCGGATCGAAGTCCGAAACCACGGCGTGTGCGTCCAGGGTGCGGGCCAAGTTTCCCACCTGAATCGCCGGATCGCCCAGGAGTTGAACGAAGGCAATGCCCCGCGCCATAAGCCCGTCGCGGACAGCCTCCAGACCGTTGATCAGAAACCGGAAATGCTCCGCCCGGGCCATGGGGTAGGCCGGGTCCAGGCAATGAACCACCAGCAGGGGGGCCTCGGCCCGGCGGGAGAGCAGGGACGCGAAATTGAGAGCCCAGTTGTCCCGGACCCGGTGGTCGCGGTGCATCCAGTAGAGCACGGGACCTTCGCCGTGGCGGCCCTGTTTGAGAAGGCGAGCTCTCCTGATGTTCATGATTGCCTCCGAATACGTCATGCATTTTTTCTTTCGTCTTGCAAAGAAAAGTAGCGCACGGTAAACAATTGCACCATACCGGGAACACCCCGAAGACACAGGAGAATCACATGCCTTCGTTCGATGCGGTCAGCAAGGTGGACCTGCAGGAAGTGGATAACGCCGTGAACAACACGGTCAAGGAAATAGCCACCCGTTTCGATTTCAGGGGATCGAAGACGGAAGTGAACCTGGACAAGAAGACCAAGGCCGTGGTGGTGACCACCGAAAGCGAAATGCGGGCCAAGGCCGTGCGGGACATGCTCATCGGCCACTTTGTCAAACGCAAGGTGGACACCAAGAGCGTGGAGTTCGAGGATGCAAAGCCAGCCGGTGGCTCGCTCATGCGCATGGAGGCCAAGATCAAGGAGGGCGTGGACAAGGACACGGCCAAGAAGATCGTGGCCATTATAAAGGACTCCAAGATCAAGGTTCAGGCCCAGATCATGGACGACATGGTCCGCGTGACCGGAAAGAAAATCGACGATCTTCAGGCAGTGATGCAACTCCTCGGAAAGGCCGATTTGCCCACTCCCCTGCAGTATGTGAACATGAAAAGCTAAGGAGCCCCATATGTCCCTCCATGTCGCACGCCTCCTGCCCTTCGCAGCCTTGGCGCTTAGCATGTGCATGGTCCTGGCCGGTTGCGCGGGATCGCAACGGGCGCTGACCCCGGAGGAGTTTTACGGGTTCTGTTGGCCCGCCCAGATCGACTACAACTGCATGGATGACAATCTTTGTCAGGACTTTAAAGACTACCTGACCCAAGATCATGCCAGCAAACAGGAGTGCATCAGGGGCTGCAACGAGTTGCAAACCGCCAAATGGCGGGCTTTCCCTGTGAGCAATTGCAACGTGGCCATCAACAACGCCACGGATTGGTGCGAGAAGTACTGCCGCAATTATTTCGACTACGGCCCGCCCAGCCAGGGCGGACAGCCGGTGCAGCCAGGGACGCAGCCGTAAGCGGGTTGCGATTGCCAAGGAAATAGATCGAGAGTCCAGCTTCAGCTGTGTATTTGTCCTGGGGCGTCATAGACGCCACGCGAAAGAATCTCGGCAGCTCGAAGGGGTGACGGAAACGAGATGATGTAGTATCCTGTTACTCTGGCTGGAGTGCCGGGGATAGCTACCCCGGAATTCTCATGCCAAATGGGGAGCATATCCGTGCGAGGCTGCGACCGAAGTAGAAATCAAGTTCCTCGGGAGTTGTCCCGGTCTTTTCCAAAAATGCCCGACGGAAATTCCCCTCTGCCTCGGCGAGCTCCAGCAGGTTCTCGCGGGCTTTGCGCTGGCCTTCGGACGCCTTGCGGGCCAGGCTCACGGCCATGGAGGCCGGAAAAGCCTGGTCATGAAAAATGATAAGCTCCCACAGGGCTCCGCCGGTATCCATGATGTCCGCCCTGGTCAGACGATCGGTCGAGTACATCCGCTCAATAGCGGCGGTGTCTTCGCAAAAGAGGGCCTGGCACTCGGCGGGCCGGTTGGAGTGTATTCGGCAGGCAGCACCGGTGTAGTCATAGAATCCGCACGTGAATCCCTGACCCTGACCGGCCACTTTCACGATCTCACGCCCGAGTTCACTCAGACCACCGGAAATGTTTTCGTGCACGGGTTCCCCTTGGCGGAGGGTGACCAGCCTGCGCCTGGGAATTATCGCTGACTCGATCAGGGGAAGATCCTTAAAGTGCAGGGCCGGGCCGCCTTTGATGCAGCATTTTCCGCACCGGTGGCAGAGAGGGGATTGGGTGGGGGTTTTCGGGTTCATTATTTTGTGAAATTCATAACGAGTAACCCAGGAATAGGCAAGGACAAGACCTCGCGGGAGAGCCTCCGGCGCGGTGGAACGCGATTTTTCTTTGCAGGCTGGAGGAAAGCATGTTAGAAAGTTCACGCGCGTGGTAATTGTGGAGGATTGACAGCAATCCCGGATACTTCTATTCGCTTCGTCCACCCCAAGCCATATTCGCGCCATGAACCCGTATGGGCGCATGGTCTAAACATCGGGAAAACGTCGCACTCGCAAGGGCGGGGCGCGATTTTCGTAAACAGGGCTGTAACTCTTACAACTCTCTTTGGAGGAACACATGGCGAAACACCCGACCCCGTTGCTGGACCAGCTTGAAAGCGGTCCGTGGCCCAGCTTCGTCTCAGACATGAAGTACGCCGCGGAGCAGCGTCACAAGAACCCCAAGGGCATCAATCTGCAGATCCCCGAAGACGTCATCGACGACCTTCTGGGCCTGCTCGAAATGTCCTACAATGACGGGACAACCCACTGGAAGCACGGCGGCATCGTCGGCGTGTTCGGTTACGGCGGCGGCGTTATCGGCCGTTACTGCGACCAGCCCCAGATGTTCCCCGGCGTGGCCCACTTCCACACCGTGCGTCTTGCCCAGCCCTCCGGCCTCTACTACAAGGCCGAGTACCTGGAAGAGCTGTGCGACCTGTGGGACATGCGCGGCTCTGGCATGACCAACATGCACGGCTCCACCGGCGACATCATCTGGCTGGGCACCACCACCCCCCAGCTGGAAGAGATCTTCTTCGAGCTGACCCACAAGCACAACCAGGACCTGGGCGGCTCCGGCTCCAACCTGCGTACCCCGGCCTGCTGCCTGGGCATGTCCCGTTGCGAGTTCGCCTGTTATGACGCGCAGCACATGTGCCATACTCTGACCAACGAGTATCAGGACATGCTGCACCGTCCCCAGTTCCCCTACAAGTTCAAGTTCAAGTTCGACGGCTGCCCCAACGGCTGCGTGGCCGCCATCGCCCGCTCCGACTTCTCCGTGATCGGCACCTGGAAGGACGACATCAAGATCGACCAGGCCGCTGTGAAGGCGTACGTCGGCGGCGAGATTCCGCCCAACGCCGGCGCCCACGCCGGTCGCAACTGGGGCAAGTTCGACATCCAGAAGGAAGTCATCGGTCTGTGCCCCACCCAGTGCATGAGCTACGAGGGTGGCAAGCTGACCATCGACACCAAGAACTGCTACCGTTGCATGCACTGCATCAACGTTATGCCCAAGGCTCTGCGCATCGGTAACGAGCGCGGCGCTTCCATCCTGATCGGCGCCAAGGCCCCGATTCTCGATGGCGCTCAGATGAGCTCCCTGCTCGTGCCCTTCATCCCGGCCGAGGATCCGTACGACGAGATCAAGGAAGTTATCGACAACATCTGGGAATGGTGGATGGACGAAGGCAAGAACCGCGAGCGCTTGGGCGAGACCCTGAAGCGCCTTGGCTTCCAGAAGGCTTTGGAAGTCACCGGTATCAAGGCCCAGGCCCAGCACGTCAAGGAGCCCCGCACCAACCCCTACATCTTCTGGAAGGAAGACGAGGTGCCCGGCGGCTGGACCCGCGACATCAACGAATACCGCAAACTGCACCAGCGCTAAAAGGGGGAACAACATATGGCGTTCGTCTCTTCCGGGTACAATCCCGACAAGCCGATGGAGAACCGCATCACCGACATCGGTCCCCGGTTCTACAAGGAATTCCTGCCTCCGGTCCTGGAGAAAAACTACGGCAAGTGGGTCTCCCACGAGATCCTCGAGCCCGGCATGCTGGTCCACGAGGCCGAGAGCGGCGACAAGGTCTACACCGTGCGCGTGGGTTCCGCCCGCCTGGTGTCCACCGAGTACATCCGCGAAGCCTGCGCTATCGCCAAGCAGTACTGCGATGGCTACCTGCGCTGGACCACCCGCAACAACATCGAGTTCATGACGACCTCGCTCGATACCGCCAAGAAGCTTAAGGCCGACTTGAACGGCCGCAAGTTCGACAAGGGTTCCTTCAAGTTCCCCGTCGGCGGCACCGGCGCTTCCGTGTCCAACATCGTCCACACCCAGGGTTGGGTCCACTGCCACACCCCGGCCACCGACGCCTCGGGCACCGTGAAAGTGATCATGGACGAACTCTTCGAAGAGTTCACCAGCATGCGCATGCCCGCCATCGTCCGCGTGGCCGTGGCCTGCTGCCTCAACATGTGCGGCGCCTGCCACTGCTCCGACCTGGCTGTCGTGGGCTTCCACCGCAAGCCGCCCCTGGTTGACCACGAGTACCTGGACAACCTGTGCGAAATCCCGCTGGCCATCGCGTCCTGCCCCACTGGCGCTCTGAAGCCCGGCAAGACCGATCTGCCCGACGGCAAGAAAGTCAACACCATCCTGGTGAACGACGAGCGTTGCATGTACTGCGGCAACTGCTACACCATGTGCCCCTCGCTGCCCCTTTCCGACAAGGAAGGCGACGGCATGATCATCATGGTCGGCGGCAAGGTGTCCAACCGCATCTCCATGCCCAAGTTCTCCAAGGTGGCCGTGGCGTTCATCCCCAACGAGCCTCCTCGTTGGCCCACACTGGCCAAGGTGTGCAAGAAGATCATCGAGGTCTACGCCGCTGAAGCCAACAAGTACGAGCGCCTGGGCGACTGGGCCGAACGTATCGGTTGGGAGAGCTTCTTCAAGAAGTGCGATCTGGAGTTCACCCACCACCTGATCGACGACTTCCGCGATCCGGCGTACTTCACCTGGCGCCAGTCCACTAACTTCAAGTTCTAAGAAAACCTCCGGGGGCGCGGGTAAAACCGCGCCCCCGGTAACAATCAAGCGAGGTTCTCAATGGACGACGCGCAAGCTAGACAAGTCATCATCGATACGTTGAAGGCCAAGACCAACAAGTCGAAATTCTACTTGAAGGACTTTTACGCCTTCCTGCCCGACATGAAGAAGATGGCCGTATCCAAGCTGGTCAACACCATGGTTTCCGAAGGCACCCTGGAATACTGGTCCTCCGGTTCCACCACCATGATCGGCCTCAAGGGCGCTGGCAAGCAGCACGGCACCGAAGAAGGCGAATAAGCCGGCCCGGCCGGTCAGCTTTCTCCGCGTTCCGCGCCCGTCTTCCCCGCAACACAGGGCTGTTGCGGGGTGGATGGTCGCGGGGCGTGGACTTCTCGTCTTCGGGGCCTGAAGGTCCCCTTTCTTTATGAATCCCATCCCTCGTCTTGTTCTGGCCGGTCTTTCCGGCGGCTCCGGAAAGACCATCGTGTCGCTTGGGCTCACTCGCGCCTGGGTGAACCAGGGTCTTGCCGTGGCACCGTTCAAGAAGGGCCCGGATTATATCGACGCCGCCTGGCTGGGCCTGGCCGCCAGACGCCACGCCAGCAATCTGGACCCGTTTCTCCTGGACGCTCAGACGCTCAATGGGTTGTTCGTTCACAAAGCGCAAGGAGCGGATTTGGCCTTTACGGAAGGCAACCGTGGCCTTTTCGATGGTGGAGACGTTTTGGGAAGTTTCTCTACCAGCCAACTTGCCAAAAGCTTGAACGCCCCAGTCATCCTGGTGATAGACGCCACGAAGATGACCCGCACCATCGCAGCGGTGGTACAGGGCTGCGCCAACTTCGAGCCAGGTTTGAATCTGGCCGGGGTTATCCTCAACAGGACGGCAGGTGAGCGCCATCGTGGAATTCTCAGGGGGGCGATCGAGCACTATACGGACGTGCCTGTGCTGGGTCTTTTGCCCAAGCTGCGCGAAAATCCCATTCCTGAACGCCACATGGGCCTGATCTCGAATCGGGAATACGAAGGACAGGAATCCATTCTTGACGGGCTGGCCAAGGTGGTTGCCGAGAGCTGCGACCTTGATAGGCTGCTCATGATAGCCCGGGATGCCGGCACATACCCTCCGGTCAAAGAGAATATCTGGCCGGAAATCGTCACCAGCCGAAAACCTCGCATAGGGTATGTGCTCGATGCCGCCCTGTGGTTCTATTACCAGGAGAACCTGGAAGCTTTGCGTAGGGCAGGGGCAGAACTCGTGGAGGTCAGCCTGCTTTCAGCAGACGAATGGCCTGTTCTTGATGGACTCTATCTCGGAGGGGGATTCCCCGAGACCCAGGCTCAGGCCTTGGCGGAAAATGAAGCCGCACGTGCACGGGTGCTAAATCTTTCCAGGGGTGGGCTGCCAATTTACGCCGAGTGTGGCGGATTTATGTATCTATGCCAGGAGCTCCACGCCGATGGGGCGGTATACCCCATGGCCGGGGTGTTTCCCCTGGCCACCACTCTCTGCGCCAGGCCGCAGGGCCTTGGTTACGCCGAGGCCATGGTCGTGGTGGAGAATCCCTTCCACCCGGTCGGTTATACGCTCAAGGGCCATGAGTTCCACTATTCCCGTTGCCTGGCCCAGTCGAATTTCACAGGCCAGGGGGCAAGGCCGCAATTCGCTCTCAGGATGGAACGGGGCTCAGGTATGATGGAGGGACTGGATGGTGTAGTCTCTGGCAACACTTTCGCCGCCTATACGCATATTCATGCCCTGGGCTCTCCGCATTGGGCTGTCAATTTCGTTCGCGAAGCTGCCAAAGCCAAAGAGGCACGGGTGGGGCGTACTCAGGCTGAGTGAGATGGAGACTGCTGGCCGTGAAGCGGAGTAATCCATGCCAGGGTTTGAATTTCACCGCGCCAACGAGCTAGTCGAAATGCTGGAAGGAACCAGCTAGAAAGAGGCTCGTATGTTTAAGCTCCGAGCTGCTTGTTGGCCCTCGCCAGGGCTTTCTGGGCCATGGCCAGGTCAGGCTGCGCGGCCAAGGCTTTTTCCGCATCGGCCTTTACCTCTTCCCACTTTCCTGCTCGAACCTTGATTTGGGCGGAGGCTGCCAGAAGCATGGGGTTTTCGCCGATTTTCTTGCGGGCATCACTTAGCACCTTGAGCCCGGATTCAACTTCTCCGAGTTTCCCAACAGCAGTCACCAGCAGGTCGTAGGCTCTGGAGTTGTCCGGGCTCACCTCGATGGCGCCACGGATATACTCCAACGATGCTTTGTGGTGGCCCTTGTCCATGAGTTTCATGGCCAGCATCGGGAAGAGTCCGTTTTCGTCCACGTGCAGGGTCACGGCCTCGCGGAAGTTGCGCTGCGCTTCAACAAGGTTGCCGTCTTCGAGAAGCTTCTGGCCCTTGATGATGCACTGGTCGATACGTAGCTTGCGTTGGCGCATCTGTTCGAGGGTCTCGCGTTCGATATCCTCCTGAACCTTCTTGTACACCGCGGCCACATATTGGAAGAGCTTGGGCTCCTGGCCCTTGACGTAGGGAATTCCCTTAGGGAGAAACTTCAAGACCCGGGGGCTTTTGCTCAGATTGGCGAACGCCTCGCGGAAGTGGCCCTCGACTTCAGTTTTCTCGGTGCCGGGCAGTTTCACAGTCACGAAGGCCTTGAGCGCGGCTGCCAGGGTAGCCAGCATCTTTAAGTCTTCGTTCTTAAGGTAAGAACTTTTGGACCGTGCCAGATCTTCCTTGATGGTCTTGCCAGTGATTTTCATCCAACAACCCTCGAGTTAGTGGGCTCCGCCCCAATCGTGCCCCACGCCCATGTCGGCCACGATGGGGACGTCCAATTCGACCACGCCGGTCATGAGTTCAAGAAGACGATTGCCGGCAGCAGGTCCTTGCTGCTCAGGCACCTCGATAACCAGTTCGTCATGCACCTGGAGGATGAGTCTCGCGCCGAGCGATTTCAGCGTCTCATCTTTGGCCACCGCAAGCATGGCCATCTTGATAATGTCTGCGGCACTGCCCTGGATGACCGTGTTTATGGCTTGCCGGCGCGCCTGGGATTCGAGTTGCGTGTTACGGGAACGTATGTCCGGTAGAAGTCTTCTTCTGCCTGCCAGTGTTATTACGTACCCTTTCTCTTTGGCCTGGTCCACAACGGACTGGTAGTAAACTTTTAGTCCGGAAAGCCTCTCGAAATATTTGAGGATGAAATCCTTGGCTTCATTCAGGCTCAGGCCGAGTTCACGGCCGAGCTTCTGCGGCCCCATGCCATAAAGAAGCCCAAAGTTGATGGTTTTGGCTTGGCGGCGCTGTTCAGGCGTTATAGCTTCCTGGGGCCTGTCGAAAAGAAGGGCGGCCGTACGGGAGTGGATGTCCTGGTTTAGCCGAAATGCCTCCAAAAGCGCCTGGTCACGGGAAAAATGGGCCAGCACCCGAAGCTCTATCTGGGAATAGTCGGCCGAAGCGAGCACCATCTTTGGTGCTGCTGTGAACAGTGCGCGCATGCGTCGGCCCAAATCCCCTCGGGCAGGAATGTTCTGGAGGTTCGGGGCGCTGGAAGAAAGCCTGCCCGTGGCAGTGGCCAGCTGATTGAACGTGGAATGGATGCGGTCGTTGGCGTCGGCAAGTCCGGGGAGAGGGTCCAAATAGGTGGAACGCAGTTTTTCCAGTTTGCGAAACTCAAGGATGGAGTCCACAAGCGGATGTTGTCCAGCCAATCGTTCCAGCACCTCGGCGGACGTGGAGGCGGCGCCTCCGGGGGTCTTGCCCGGAGCCTTGAGCCCGAGCCTGTTGTAGAGAACGTCTGCAAGTTGTTGGCTTGAGCGGATGTTGAAGCGCACTTCAGCCTGGCGGTGCATCTGCTCGGTGAGCTGGGCCAGCTTGGCGTTCACCTCCTGGGAAAACAAGGCGAACGCGGCTTTATCGATCCCTATACCGGCCCGCTCCATATCGACCAGTACGGGAACAAGGGGAAGTTCGAGTTCATGCATCAGCTCATCGAGCCCGGCCTGCGCCAGTCTATCCTCCAACCTTCGGGCCAAAGCCAGGCAAGCCAGCCCTTTTGAACCCCCAGGGACTTCGTCTGGGCTGAACCCAGGGTCGGACCAGAGTCCGTCCAGAAGCCTGTCCCAGGTGTAAACTCGGTCTTCTGGGCTTAACAGGTAGGCCGCGAGGCTTAAGTCGAACCAGAGCCCAAGTGGTACGGCCTCCCAGGCGCTGTCAGCCGTGAGAAGATCTTTAAGAGATGGTGTTGCCACCAGCTCGGCCTTGGCGAGCAGCGGTGCGATCTCTCCTGCGGGTGCTGCCACAACCCATTGTCTCCCGTGAACTGCCAGGAAATAAATACCATCGGATGGAACCAGTGCGACCTTTTCGCCGTCTAAACGAGGGAGGGAGGCAATTGGCGTTGGAGCGTCCAGCGGCTCTGTGTATCGCTCAGGAGTAGGCTTGGGTTCAGTTCCGAAAAGGGAAAGTTGGCCTCCGTTGCCGGGCAATGGAGCCGCAGGTGCAGGAACAGCGGTGGTCAAGGGAGCATCAGCGGGAAGTTCCCGGACGAGAGAGCGCAACTCGTAGGAATTAAGGAAGCCGGCGACAACGTCGCGCGGGGCAGGGGTCACAGCCAGGGATTCGAGAGTGACGCCCTCGGCTGCGTCAAGTTTGAGTCGAGTGAGATCTCTATAAAGGAAAAGGTCTTCCAGGTGGGGTTCGATCTTTTTTCGCCAGGCAGGCTTGATCTGCTCGATGCCACTTTTGAGCTGCTCCAGGCTCGGAAACTGGTTTACGATTTCAAAAGCTGTCTTGGGTCCGACCCCGGGAACCCCAGGGATGTTGTCGCTGGAATCGCCCATGAGGGCCTGGTAGTCGGGCCAATGGGATGGCCCGGGAGGAAATTCGGATTTGAAATCTGCAAGGGAGGTGAACCGTTCCTGCTTTCCGGAGGGATCCCAGAGGAACACCTGATTGTCCAGGCATTGGCGAAGGTCCTTGTCCGAGCCGACTATGACCACGGGTCCCCGGGGCTTAAAACGTGCAGCGAGGCTGGCGATGGTGTCGTCGGCCTCCACACCTTCTTCCCGCAACACGGGGAAACCAAGGAGCCTCACGCCCTCCATGATGGGTTCAATCTGCTGGGCCAGGGGCTCCGGCATTTTTTCCCGCTGCGCTTTATATGCGGGGAAAAGACCGGCTCGAAAAGAAGGCCCGCGTCCATCCACCACAAAGGCAACATGGCGCGGGCGTTCTTCACGCAATATTCTGAGCGCCAATCTGAGAACTATGTACAGAGCGTTGGTGGGAAATCCGTCGGAACGGGAAAGATCGCCGAACGCATAAAACCCTCTGTATATGTAAGAGGTTCCATCGATAAGAATGAGCGGCTCGGCGCCGGGGGGGAGTCGGTCCCGCAGGGGCATGAGGGGTCCTTTTTCTGGTCTTTTAACGGGTTAGCCGCGCTCTCGCAACCGGGACCCGTGTACGAAATAAAGGTTGCATGCCCCATCGTGATCTGCTACTCGAGCTACCATCACAAACCCTGGCGTGTTCATCTGTCTTGGGGAGAAACCCTCGAGAGGGTGCGACGCGTTGTTGGAGGTTACTATGATAAGATGCATTAATATCGTACTGCTGGCATGTTTAGCTTTCGGAGCCTATCATTACCGTCAAGAAACAGTCCACTTGGAATCTGTTTTGTCGTCAGTTGAGAATGAAAAATGCGACTTGCGTCTCGAAATGGAAAAGGTCCGGGACGAATCCACTTTGCTTCGCATGGTGGTTATGGCCAACCTCTCCAAGATAGCCGATCCCATTCCCAACAAAATGCTTACCGTTACCGCCTATACCTCCGTGGAACTTAGGACGTCCCCTGAGCAAGTGCTGCTCACCGCGTCACTCAGCAAACCCAAAGAGGGTGTTGTGGCCGTCTCCCGCGATCTGTTCCATCAAGGATGGGTCTTCGGAAAGAAGGTCTACATCAAAAATCATGGGGTATTCGTCATCACGGATCTGATGGGCAACAGTAAAACCAAGAGCGTGGACATCTACATGAATGATCAGGACCGTGCACTGCAGTTTGGAAAGAAGCAGATAGAAGTGGTGCTGCTCGACGTTTAGGAAGCCTAAGTACATGCCAGCACAGTCAGGGGCCCCGGCCCCTGATTTTTTTTGCTCTTTTCAACAGTTGAGAACTTGGTTATACCCGTGCCGGCTTAGGCAACGCTTTGGTCGCCAACCATCAGTTTCAGCATTGACGCCGCGAGTAACCGGCGCTTAAAAATTGAGGACTATTGACTCTATGGGGAGCGACGTCTGTTTCCCATGAAAGCGATACTCCGGAGGTACTCCATGATACTCCGCTCCCTGGCCTTGGCGTTGTGCATCGCTGCCGCCGCGCCCCAGGCACTTGCCCAGGAGTCTCCGCGTATGGACCTGGAAAAATCCGTCCTACGCGCTCTTGAGGCCAACCCGCAGATGCAGTCCGCCAAACAGCAGATTTTCGGCGCCCAGGAAGGCGTGTATGCCTCCGCAGCGGCGTTTGCCGCCAAGGGAACGGTGAACTATACGGCGACGTCGAGCACGTCGCGGTTTCCGTTCACAGTGTCGCAAACCGTCAATGGTACAACCGTAACTGGCGTGAGCACCCGCTGGTATGACCCCTCTCTTTTTGCCACGTTGGACTTAAACGTCAGCCAACCGCTTTTCACCGGGTTTCGCCTGCTGTCGACGTATCAAAAATCCAAACTGGCCAAAGACCAATCCGAATCGCTGTACAAGCGCACCGAGCTCACCCTGATGCGGTCGGTTCAGACCGCGTTTCTTACATTATTAAAAGCTCGGGCGGACGTGAAATCGAACGCCGACTCCGTTGCCCGTCTGGAGTCGCAGCTCAAGGTGACCAGGGCCTTCTACGACGTGGGCCTGCGTCCCAGGCTCGACGTGCTGCAGGCCGAGTCCGACCTGGCCAGCGCCGAGCAGGCTCTGCTGGCTGCCCAGAACTCCGTGGACATCCAGTTGGCCCAGCTCAACGCGTTTCTCAATATTCCACTTGAGCAGCCTGTGGATTACTTGGGCGAACTCTCCCAGATCCCTTTCAAGCTGACGCTGCAGCAAGCCCTGGATGAGGCCTACAAGGAGCGTCCGGATATAGCCATCGCTGTGAAATCCGTGGAGATGGCCGGGAAGGATGCAACCATCGCCATGAGCGCCGGGCTGCCTCAGGTCACGGCCAACTACGACTACATCCGCCAGGGTGACACGCTCACCCTTCGCGATCATATTAGCTCTTCGAGCTCGAGCGCTTATGTGGAACGGCATCAGTTCCAGCTCTCTCTCACCTGGACGGCCTGGGATTGGGGCAAAACCGTTTTCAGCTACCGCCAGGCCACGGATAATGTGAAGAAACTGCAGGCCGATTTGGCCAAACTGCGTCTGGACGTGGGCGCGGAGGTGAAAACCCAGTACCTGAACATTCAGGACGCGGCCAAGCGCATCGCCGTGGCCAAGACCGGCCTCGCCGCGGCGGCCGAGGGCTACCGCATGGCCGTGGCGCGCTACCAGGCTCAGGTAGGCACCAACACCGACGTTCTTGACGCCCAGGCCCGCGTTTCCAGAGCCGAGTTCCAGCTCACCCAGGCACTTACAGATTACCAGATCGCCATCGCGAACATCTACTATTCCATCGGGCGCAAGAACCTGAAGCTCGACTCCTGAGCGGGCAATCGCATTCTGACAAAGAAGCGGGGTATGTCATTGGCATACCCCGCTTTCGTTTTCCTCCCTGTGCCAAAGACGCTCGCATTCCGGGGGCATCTGGATTAAGAAAAAAATGCGGCTTCGCCAGAGGCCGCACAGTTTTTTAGGATGGCATCATGAACAAGGATTCGGTTTCAACGGTGGACATGACCGGCAGGGACCGCCTGACCCGGTTGGCAGATTTCTTCTTTGAAGTGAGCATGCTCAGGCGTACGCCGCGCACGGGATATCAGTTCTTGGGGTCCGGCTCGGAAAACGTGGCCGAGCATTCGTTCGGAACAGCGGTTATAGGGTATTCCTTGGCCAAGATGGCCGGGGCCGACGCGGCGCAGACCGTTCTTCTCTGCCTGTTCCACGACATTCACGAGGCCCGCACCGGGGACTTCAATTACGTCAACAAGCTCTACAATACCCAGGATTCCCGCCGCGCCCTGGCCGACGGCCTCAAGGGTACCGGTCTTTCCCAGCCTGTCCTGGAACTGCACGACGAGCTGGAGAGTGCCCAGTCCCTTGAGGCCATGCTGGCCCAGGACGCCGACCAGCTGGACCTGATGGTGAACCTCAAGGAGGCGCTGGACCTGGGCAACGTCTACGCGAAAAAATGGTTGGACTGCGCTCTTGGCCGCCTGCGCACTCCCCAGGGGCGCGAGGTGGCCCAGGCCATCATGACCACCGACCATACCGACTGGTGGTTCCTGGGCCCGGATGCATGCTGGTGGGAACGCAAGAACGGCAAGGAGTAGCAGGGTGCTTTTGGCGGTGATATCGGACACGCATCTGGACGGCCCTTCGGATTGGTTCAAGAGGTTTTTCGACGAACATCTGCGCCACGCCGACGCGCTGATCCATTGCGGGGACACGACAGGTTTAGCCCTTCACGATTTCATGGCCCAAAACCATCCCAATTTCCACGGCGTGGCCGGCAATTGTTGCGACTGGCGCGTGAGCCAGGAACTGCCGAGCATGTTGAGGCTCAATCTCGCCGGGAAGACCATTGGCGTGGCCCATGGCTGGGGAGACAGGCCGTCGCTTCCGGCCAGGCTGCCCGAAGCGTTCGGACCGGGTTTCGATCTGATACTTTTCGGCCACACCCATCGCCAGACCAAATTGCAGCTCGGGGATACACTCGTGGTGAACCCTGGCAGTCTGTCGCACGAAAAACCGTGCATGGCCTACGTTCGCCTGGGCGATAACATTGAGGTCGAGTTTCGTTGCTTCACCCTGCAGGGGTGAGGATATTCCCGTTTGAGGCCTGGTCTCTTTTATCATTTAGTAACAGGCGGGAGCCGGAAGATGACTGTCAAGGACGCCATAGCCAAGCGCCGTTCCATTCGAAAATTCACCAGCGAGGCGGTCAGCCGCGAAAGCCTCATGGAGCTCATCGAGGCCGCAAGACTTTCTCCGTCCGGGTGCAATTCTCAGCCCTGGCGTTTCCGACTGGTCACGGGGAGTTCAGAAATTGAATGGTTCGGCGGTCCGGCCACTGCCGAGCAACGCTGGGTGGGCAGGGCTGGAGCCGTGATCGTGTGCTGCGTTGATACCTCCGCCTACCTGTGCGACTCACGGGCCACGATCCGAGCCCTGCGCGAAGCGGGGCTCATGTCCCCGGAGTTCGCCGAGGATGTAAACGAATCGTACCTCAAGCCCGCCGAGGAAGGGCCGAAGGCGGTGCTCAAGGGTGCGGCCGGGCTCAACCTGGCCATCGCCATGTCCGCCATGATGCTCCGGGCCGTGGAGCTGGGGCTTGGGACCACGTGGATAGGACGATTGGACGAGGAGCTGATTAAAGAACGCCTGGGGTTGCCGGACAGCCTCGGCGTCGTGGCTCTTCTTGCCGTTGGTTACCCCGGCGAGAATCCGGAGCCGCGGCCTCGCAAAAGCCTGGAAGACATTCTGATCTAGGCTAACGGGATGTTCCTTGTGCCGGGGCGATGCTCGCAGCATGGTGCGCGGCTGAAAAGGTTTCGGCCGATGAAGCCGTATTGTCACTGTGCAAAACGCAGGCTTTCTGTTAGCACATGATCTCTCAGGATGAATGGAGTGGCTTGACAAAGAGTCATTTTTTTCACAATAAATCACTCCACGTGAATTTTTTATCATAGGGTGTCCCGGAGTCCCAAGACGCCGGGCGTATGGGCGGCCGTGTCTCGGCCGGGGCGGCAACTCGAGAAACCACACTATCCGTAAAAGGAGAGGAAACGAACATGTCCAGACTGGTTCCCCCGCATGGTGGCAAAGGCCTCACAATTTGTCTTCTGGAAGGCGCCGAGCGCGAAGAGGCCCTGAAGAAGGCCGCCGGACTGAAGAAGGTCATCATCTCCAACCGTGAGAAGGGCGACTTGATCATGATGGGTATCGGCGGATTCTCGCCCATTACCTTCTTCATGGGCAAGGCCGACTGGAAGTCCGTGTGCGAGAAGATGACCCTGACCGACGGCACCTTCTGGCCCGTGCCTGTTACCCTCTCCGTGTCCGCTGAAGATGCCGCCGGCATCAACGTCGGCCAGGAAGTGGCCCTCGAGTCCGAGAAGGGCGAGATGATGGCCATCATCACCGTCACCGAGAAGTACACCCTCACCGAAGAAGAGAAGAAGTGGGAGTGCTACCAGGTGTTCAAGGGCGCCGGCCCCGACTCCGCCGACGACGTGTTCTGGGAGACCGCTCTGAAGGATCACCCCGGCGTTCAGATGGTCATGAACCAGAAGCCCGTGAGCCTGGCCGGCAACGTGAAGGTGCTCTCCGAGAGCAACTACCCCGACAAGTACAAGGGTATCTACAAGCGCCCCGCCGAACTGCGCGCCGAGATGGACAAGAAGGGCTGGCAGAAGGTCGCCGCTCTGCAGCTGCGCAACCCCATGCACCGCTCCCACGAGTTCCTGGCCAAGATCGCCGTTGAAGTGTGCGACGGCGTGGTCATCCACTCCCTCATCGGCAACCTGAAGCCTGGCGACATTCCGGCCGACGTGCGCGTGAAGGCCATCGACACCCTGGTCGAGCACTATTTCGTGAAGGACCACGTCATCCAGGCCGGCTACCCCCTGGATATGCGTTACGCCGGTCCCCGCGAAGGCCTGCTGCACGCCACCTTCCGCCAGAACTTCGGCATCAACAACATGATCATCGGCCGCGACCACGCCGGCGTCGGCGACTTCTACGGCATGTTCGAGGCTCAGGAGATCTTCAAGCGCATCCCGTACGCGACCCCCGAGGCCGCCTGCGCCGTTGCCCCTGGCAAGGCTCTGCTCTGCCAGAACATGAACATCGACTGGACCTTCTACTGCTTCAAGTGCGACGGCATGGCCTCCCTGCGCACCTGCCCGCACGCCAAGGAAGACCGCGTCATCCTGTCCGGCACCAAGCTGCGCAAGATGCTCTCCGAAGGCGAAGCCATTCCTGACCACTTCGGTCGCGACGAGTGCCTGGCCATTCTGCGCACCTACTACGAAGGCCTGACCGAGAAGGTCGAGGTCAAGATGCAGCGCGCCGCCTCCGGCGACCACGCCAAGCAGAAATAGACGATTTCGGCTTACGCCGAACCCGGGGAGGCGCCGCATGGCGCCTCCCTTTTTTGTTGGATGTTCGAGGATTTGGCAGTATGAAGGCCCCGGCGGCCACACCGGTGTTACAGAAGTCTGGGGGCCGCCATCGCTGATGATTTCGCAGGAGCATTGTATGAGCGACGAGATCGCACTTGTTGAGGCTGAAATTGCGGATTTTGAAAAGCAGTTGGCGGAAACCATGGAGCGCATTCGGGCCTTGCGGGCCGAAGAGGACCCGGCCAAGGGAATATTCCGTAACTTGGAAATTCACACCGCGCAGCAGGAAAAGCTTCGGTTGGATTTTGAAATCCAGTACCGACAGGGCAAGATCAAGAGGTTGCGCTTCAGCGACTAGACCCTCCATCCGAAGAATCTCGGCGTGTACCCGGCCGACCTGAATCTTCCAGAGTGACGTTTGGGAGGCCGGCAGGGGTGCTCTCCTTGACATCTTTTGTAAAGACGGGGCACATGGCCCAACTTTCACGATTACATGAGGACGACCATGGGCAAGAACATCACTCAGAAGATTATCGCCGCCCACTTGGTGAGCGGGAAAATGAAGACCGGTTCCGAAATCGGCCTTAAAATCGACCAGACCCTCACCCAGGATGCCACCGGCACCATGGCCTGGCTCCAGTTCGAGGCCATAGGAGTGCCGCGGGTGGCCACAGAGCTCTCCGTGAGCTATGTTGACCACAACACCATGCAGCAAGGATTCCGGAATCCGGACGACCACCAGTTCCTTCGCACCGTGGCAGCCAAGTATGGGGCCGTGTTCTCCCCTCCGGGAACCGGCATCTGCCACCAGCTGCATTTGGAGAATTTCGCCAAGCCTGGCAAGACCCTTATCGGTTCTGATTCCCACACCCCCACGGCTGGGGGAGTGGGCTGCCTGTCCATGGGCGCGGGAGGACTCTCGGTGGCCCTGGCCATGGCCGGCGAGCCCTACTACATCACCATGCCCAAGGTCGTTAAGGTCCAGCTTGAGGGCGAGCTTACCGGCTGGGCCACTGCCAAGGACATCATCCTCCACTTGCTGGGCATGCTCACGGTGAAGGGCGGGGTTGGGAAGGTGTTCGAGTACGCCGGGCCAGGCGTGGCCACCTTGTCCGTGCCGGAACGCGCCACCATTACCAACATGGGCGCGGAGCTCGGAGCCACCGGTTCCCTGTTCCCGTCCGACGCGGTTACCAAAAAGTTCTTCACGGCCATGGGGCGTCCGGAAGACTATACGCAGCTCAAGGCCGATCCCTCCGCAAAGTACGACGAGGAGATCGTTATCGATCTTTCCAAGCTCGTTCCCCTGGCCGCCCAGCCCCACATGCCCGACCGCATGGCTACAATCAAAAGCTTGGCCGGGCTCAAGGTCGACCAGTCCGCCATCGGCTCCTGCACCAACTCGTCCTACTCGGATTTAAAGACCGTGGCCCTGATGCTAAAAGGGCAGCGGGTGAAGCCCGAGACGGACCTGTTCATCTCTCCCGGCTCCAAGCAGGTCCTCAAGATGCTTGCGGACGAGAACCTGCTGCAGGTCTATCTGGACGCCGGGGCGCGCATTCTCGAATGCACCTGCGGCCCTTGCCTGGGGTATGGCGGCTCGCCCACATCTGGCGGCGTTTCCGCGCGTACCTTCAACCGCAACTTCGAGGGCCGCAGCGGCACCCAGGACGCCAAGGTGTACCTGGTGAGCCCCCAGACTGCGGCTATGGCGGCCCTGAAGGGTGAATTCACGGACCCGGCCACCTGGGGAACGCCCCCGGCCAAGGTGGCCATGCCCAAGAAGGTTCCGTCCATCAGGCATCTCTTCGTGTTCCCGCCGGCGGATGGCTCCAAGGTTGAAATCAGGCGCGGACCAAACATCGCTCCCTTGTCGCGCTTCGGAAAAACTCCGGATACGGTGGCGGCCAAGGCGGCTCTCAAAGTGGGCGACGACATCACCACCGACCACATCCTGCCGGGCGGCACCCACATCATGAGCCTGCGCTCCAACATCCCGGCCATCTCGGAATACCTGTTCACCAACGTGGACAAGGAGTTTGTGGCCCGCATCAAGGGGATGGACGGCGGCGTGATCGTTGGCGGTGAGAACTACGGGCAGGGTTCCTCGCGCGAGCATGCGGCGCTTGGGCCCCGGCACCTGGGCGTCAAGGCGGTGATTGTAAAAAGCCTGGCCAGAATCCACCGCGCCAATCTGGTGAACTTCGGCATTCTGCCGCTTCTTTTTGTGGACAAGGCCGACTACGACAAAGTGTCTCAAGGGGCTGACTTTTCCATCCCCGTGGCCAAGATAAAGCCGGGTAAACCGGTGGAGGCCATTGTGAACGGAAAGCTCAAAGTCAAGCTCACAAATGATTTGACCGCGAACGAGCTGGAGATTATTTTGTCCGGCGGTTTGCTCAATACCGTGGGCGGCCGCTAACAAAAGCCGCGATACCCGCTTGCGGCGGCCGGAGGTCTTTCCCTCTGGCCGCCGTTTTTTGCCACGGTTTGCTATACGTTCCCAAGGAGCCCCTAAATATGTTGGATATTCTCCGGCAACACTCCCAGTCCTGGTTCATCAAGGCCATCTTCGGCGCCATTATCGCCGTGTTCGTGTTCTTCGGCATCTATTCGTTCAAGGACCAGCGGTCCGTGGGCGGCGTGCTGGCCTATGTGGGGGAAAAGCCCATTCTGGCCAAGGACTTCTTCTCCGAATACGAGGGAGCCCTGCGTCAGGCCCAGGCCCAGAATCCCTCCTTGACCAAGGAGGATCTGGAGCGCTTCGGCTTCAAGAGCCAGGTGCTCATGCAGATGGTTGGCCGTCAGCTCATTTTCGACCAGGCCGAGAAGCTGGGAGTGGCCGTGTCCCAGGCTGAGCTCCAGGCGGAGATCGCCCGCGTCCCCGCCTTCCAGAACGACAAGGGACAGTTTGACTACGAACTGTACAAGGAAAAGCTCAAGTCCGTTGGTTTGAACCCCGAGAACTTCGAGAGCGACCAGAAGCGCGATCTGCTCTACGAGAAGATGGTGCTCTATTCCATCCTGCCGGTGTACGTCACGCCCGGCGAGGTGCGCTCCATTTATAATTTCTCCCAGGAGAAAGCCGTGGTGGACTTCTTGTCCTTCCCGGCCAGGGAATTCGCTTCCCAGGTGAGCATCACGGATGAGCGCATCAAGGAAGTCTACGAGTCCTCCAAAGAAAAATACAAGCGGCCTGCCGAAGCCAAGATCGAGTATCTGGAGCTGTCCCCGGCGGCTCTTGCTGATCCCAAGCTCGTATCCGACCAGGAGGCCAAGGCCTACTACGACTCCAACCCGGACAAATTCAAACATCCGGACATGGTCAAGGCCAACCACTTGCTCGTCCTTCTTGCCCAGGACGCCAAACCCGAGGACGTCAAGGTTGCAGAGAAGCGTCTGGCTGATTTGTCGGCGCGTCTGCGTAAGGGCGAAGCCCTGGACAAGGTTCTTTCGACTCAAGGACAGCCCGCCGTCACCGGCGGCGACCTGGGCTGGTTCGGCAAAGGAACAATGGTCCCCGAATTTGAGCAGGCTGCCTTTGCCCTGAAGAAGGGCGAGGTCTCCGGGGTGGTGCGTACCCAGTACGGGGTGCATGTGATCCAGGTGGTGGACAAAAAGGCCGAGGGAGTTTCTCCCTTTGACGAGGCCAAGGAAGACATCAAGCGCGAGATGGCCGAGGACAAGGCCGCCGAGACCCTGGGCAAGACTGTGGATCAGTTACTTGAAGAGCTTATTGGCGGCGGGGATATTTCCAAGCTTGCCCAGAGCAAGGGGCTTACCTCCAAGACATCCGAGTTCTTCAGCCGTCAGCGTCCGCCCCTGGACCTGAATCTCAATCCCGAGGCCCTGACCCTGCTTTTCGCGCAGCAGGCCGGCAAGCCTGTGCCTCAGGCCATGACCTCCGGCGAAGGATTCGTTCTGGCCAAGGTGCTCGAGGTGAAGCCTGAGAACATTCCCGCCCTGGAAATCGTGGCGGAAACCGTAAAGAACGATATTCTGGCGGACGAAACCCTCAAGCTTGCCGAAGCCAAGGCCAAGGAAGTGGCCGAAATGCTCAAGACTCCCGAAGGCCAGGCCAAGGTCGAGCAGGAGTACAAGGGCAAGTTCAAGGCTTCAGAGCCTTTTGGCCGCCAGGGTGCCATACAGGAGTTGGGCCAGGCCCCAGCCTTGGCCGAAGCCGCGTTCTCAGCCAAAGAGCCCGGGTGGCTTCCCGGTTCTTATGCGGTGGTCAGCGGATTCGTCGTAGCCAAGCTCAAGGGCAAGACCTTCCCCACGGATGCCGAGTGGCAGCGCGACAAATCCCGCATTATGGCCCAGGCCATGCCGTTCCAGCAGGAGCAGTTGCTCAGAAGCTACATGCAGTATCTGCTGGAAAAGATGCCCGTTAAAATCGTGAACAAGGACATCTTGGGGCCGGCGGCTCTTCCACAGGAGCTGACTGGGGGAAAATCTTAATTCCATCGAACATGCGCATGAGAAGAAGCGGCCTAACGGCCGCTTCTTTTTTTGGACAGGGCGCATTGGTTTGTTTTCAATGAGACAGGGGCAGGCCAAATGCCAGTGAGGACTCTCGCGATGTGTATACGCCACGTACGCGCACAGAATAAGCGCGTCCAGTTTCAATAAGAGTTAGGAAAGTGGGACGTTGTCGAAGGCGTGATCTGGCGGTTTTTTGCGAAGCGATAAATGACGCATTGAGCTTCTTCGCTCAATGAGAAGCAGGGAGAAAAGCTTTTAGGGAACCGGTTGTGCGACGCAAACCCGGTTCCGGCCGCTCTGCTTGGCAGCATACATGGCCTGGTCGGATTCTTTTACAAGATTTTCGGAGTTTCCTGACGCCTGCGCTACTCCCAGACTCACGGTCACATGTCCAGCCCCAGGAAATGCGTGGGTTTCCACAGCGGCCCGCAGGCGCTCGGCAGCGAGCGCGGCCCCCTCAAGGGTGGTATCCGGCAAGAGTATGACGAATTCCTCACCTCCGAAGCGGGCCGGTACGTCCAGCTCCCTGCAATTGATCTTGATGATCTCAGCGAGTTCCTTGAGGACCAGATCGCCTGTTTCATGGCCCAAGGAGTCGTTGACCTTTTTGAAGTGGTCGATGTCGCACATGATGAGCGACAGCGGACTGCCAGAGCGTTGTACCCGGGCCAGCTCGTGGGCCAGGGACGCATCGAAGGCCCGCCGGTTGCCGAGGCCGGTCAAGGGATCACGCGTGGCGGCGCTTTTCTCCTTGGAGAGGCGCAACCCGCGATGGATGCGGGCCATGAGGGTCTCGGAGTTGAAGGGCTTGGTGACGTAGTCGTCGGCGCCACTGTCGAGGCCCTTCACCTCGTCCTGGACTTCACGCATGGCCGTGAGCATTATGATGTAGATGTGGGAAAATCTCGGGTCGGCCTTGACGCGCTTGGCTACTTCTATGCCGTCCAGACGCGGCATCATAACGTCCAATACCATGAGATCCGGAAGAAACGTGGCGGTCTTTTCCAGGGCGTCCTGGCCGTCCACCGCCTCTTCGAGCTGCACGTCCTCGCGGGCCAGATGCCTTCTGAGCGTTTTGCGGACCATGTTGCTGTCGTCAACGATCAATATCTTGTCAGGCATCGGTCTCGGAGTCCTCTCGAGTATCTCTCGGGGTAAGGGGCAGAGCGATGTAGAAGGTACTCCCCTTGCCAGGCTCGCTCTCCACGTTGAGTACTCCGCCGTGCAGTTCCACGATCCGTTTCACAATGGTCAGGCCTAGGCCGGTCCCCTGCGCCTTGCGGGTACTGGAGGTGTCGGCTTGGTGAAACGCGTCGAATATGCGTGAAATTCCGTCGTCAGAAATCCCTTCCCCCGTGTCGCTCACTGCGAAAAGGGCGTTGTTTCCGGTTTTCTCCACCCCGATGGTGATGGTTCCCGCGTCCGTGAATTTCACGGCATTGTCCACCAGGTTGAGCAGGGCCTGCTTGAGCCGCAAAGGGTCGGCCATGAGTTCAAGCGGTTCGGAGTAGGACGTGACGACAATATCCTTGGATGCGGCGAAGGACTCGGCCGTTTGAACCACCTCTTGGACCAGATCGTCAGCTCGGACTGGGGTCAGCCTTAATTTCGCCTGGCCGGCTTCCATATCTGATATATCCAGAAGATCATTAATGAGACTCAAAAGGCGATTGGCGCTTTCTTCAATGTCCTGTGCGATCTCGGCGGCCTCAGTTGGGTCAGGCATGTTCTGGTGGTCAGTCAGCAGAGACACGTTCCCCAGGATTATGGTGAGCGGGGTTCGGAGTTCATGGGAAACAATGCTCAAAAAATCGGTCTTGATCCGGTTGGATTCCTCGGCAGCGTGGCGGGCCTCGGCCTGGGCCTTTTCAGCCATGCGCCTGGAGGTGATGTCCCGGGCTATGGCTGAAGCTCCGATGACCTTTCCGTCCGCGTCCAGGATGGGAGAGATGGTCAGCGAAACCATGAGGCGCTGACCGGACTTGCTTTGACGGACTGTATCGATGCGGGCGACTCCCTGGCCCCTGAGGATGCCCTGGTGAATCTGTTCAAGCTCATCGTGTTTCTCGGCGGGTACGATAAGTTCGGCAACGTGGCGGCCGATCGCTTCAGCCGCGGTGTACCCGTAGAGTTCCTCCGCGCCACTGTTCCAATAGGTGACGACCCCGTCCAGCGTTTTACCGATCACTGCGTCACCTGTGGAATCGACGATGGCCGCCAGTTCACGTACCCGGCGGAAGGTGTCTTTTTCTCGGGAAAGGTCGTGAAGGATGCCGACGAAAAAAAGCCCTTCCTCGGAAGTGCCTTCGCCCACGGAGAGATAGGCGGGGAAAACGCTGCCGTCCTTGCGTTTGGCTACGACCTCCCGGCCGATGCCGATGATGTGCTTCTCGCCGGTATCGATATGGCGTTTGACGTAGCGGTCGTGATTCGAATGGTAGGGCTCGGGCATAAGCATGTTGACGTTTTGCCCGACGACTTCGTGGGCAGCATACCCGAAGAGCCTTTCAGCGGCATTTGAGAAAACCTTAACACGCCTGTCCGCCCCCATGATAACGATGGCGTCCACTGCAGCCTCGAGTAGGGCGGCAAGGTGGTTCTCAACGCTTCCGGTGGCCATGTCCTGGATGTTCACAAAGGGCTGTATGGCTTCAATCATCGCGGAAGGCAAGGAGGAAAGGCCAGTTCAAGAAGAAACCCTTGCCACTGAAGCTGGGGAGTGGTAATCAATTCCGGCGAACCTTCCATCCTTGTATAGATCTACCCTTTGTGGGTAATATTCATAAAGATTTCAGCTTTTTAGTTCTTTTGTAATTTATTTCACTTTCGGCTTGACGATGGGGCGTGGTCTCGTTACATTCCTCACAAGCCGCCGGTCCCGGTGGCTCAGGAGTAGGAGGTTTACGGTGGGGCGGAAAAGTTTCGTGTGGGGTCAATTCATCCTTCGCTTGCGAGCCTTTGCCGCGTTCGCCGTTTCCGCGTATAGCCCGGCATGATCTGCCGCCCGGCTTGTGACGTTTCATTCGTCTGGCCGGGCGTCTTTTTCCCTTCGGGGTCTGGGCTGCGTTTATCGTTTTGTGGTGTGGGAAAACAGGAATCAACCATCAAACTAGCGTGGAGGACGTGGTATGCCTACCTTTGTCGATCCGAGCAAATGTGACGGGTGCAAGGGCGGCGAGAAAACCGCCTGCATGTACATTTGCCCCAACGATCTGATGATCCTCGACCCGGCGGAAATGAAGGCCTTCAACCAGGAACCCGAGGCTTGCTGGGAGTGCTACTCCTGCGTCAAGATTTGCCCTCAGGGCGCCATCGAAGCCAGGCCCTATGCCGACTTCGCACCCATGGGCGGCGTTTGCATTCCCATGCGTTCCGCTGACTCCATCATGTGGACCGTCAAGTTCCGCAACGGCAACGCCAAGCGCTTCAAGTTCCCCATCCGGACCACCCCTGAAGGCTCCATCAAGCCCTATGATGGCAAGCCCGAGCCCGGTAGCCTGGATGACGAGAAGCTCTTCACCGAGACCTGGGATCTGGCAGTGCCCCAGGTGGCCATCAGCGAGAAGGCCCCCATCGCCGACGCGGGCACCGAACAGTGCTGGCTGGATGGCTTCTGCAAATAAGCGGAACCGACGCGCAACCACAAGAATATAAGGAGCACGCGAAATGCCCCGTATTCCCATGAAAGAAGAGGCGAAGGGCGTTGCCCTCGCCGAACCGGAAATCGTCGAAAAATACGTGGACATGCTGCTGGTTGGCGGCGGCATGGGCACCTGCGGCACCGCTTATGAGGCCGTGCGCTGGATGGACAAGGTCGGCGGCAACCTGTCGCTGATGCTGTTGGACAAGGCCTCCCTCGAGCGTTCCGGCGCCGTGGCTCAGGGCCTCTCCGCCATCAATACCTACCTGGGCAAGAACAACGCCGACGACTACGTCCGCATGGTCCGCACCGACCTGATGGGCATCGTCCGCGAAGACTTGATCTTCGACCTGGGCCGTCACGTTGACGACTCCGTGCACCTGTTCGAGGAGTGGGGCCTGCCCTGCTGGACCAAGGACGAGCACGGCCACAACCTTGACGGCGCCCAGTCCAAGGCCGCTGGCAAGTCCCTGCGCACCGGCGCCGAGCCCGTCCGCTCCGGCCGCTGGCAGATCATGATCAACGGTGAGTCCTACAAGTGCATCGTGGCTGAAGCCGCGAAGAACGCCCTTGGCCAGGACCGCTACATGGAGCGCGTGTTCATCGTTAAGCTGCTGCTTGACGCCAACACCCCCAACCGCATCGCCGGCGCCGTGGGCTTCTCCACCCGCGAGAACAAGGTCTACATCTTCACCTGCAACGCCATGGTCGTAGCCTGCGGCGGCGCGGTGAACGTGTACAAGCCCCGCTCCACTGGCGAGGGTATGGGCCGCGCCTGGTACCCCGTTTGGAACGCCGGTTCCACCTACACCATGTGCGCTCAGGCCGGTGCTGAGATGACCATGATGGAAAACCGCTTCGTCCCCGCCCGCTTCAAGGACGGTTACGGACCGGTCGGCGCCTGGTTCCTGCTGTTCAAGGCCAAAGCCACCAACTCCAAGGGTGAAGACTACTGCGCCACCAACCGCGCCATGCTGAAGCCCTACGAGGATCGCGGCTACGCCAAGGGTCACGTTATCCCGACCTGCCTGCGTAACCACATGATGCTCGCCGAAATGCGCGCCGGCCGCGGCCCCATCTACATGGACACCGCGGGCGCTCTGCAGGCCACCTTCGCCAACCTGAATGCCGAGCAGCAGAAGCACCTCGAGTCCGAGGCGTGGGAAGACTTCCTCGACATGTGCGTTGGCCAGGCCAACCTGTGGGCCGCCATGAACATCGAGCCTGAGAAGTCCGGCTCCGAGATCATGCCCACCGAGCCTTACCTGCTCGGCTCCCACTCCGGCTGCTGCGGCATCTGGGCCTCCGGTCCCGACGAGCCGTGGGTTCCCGACGAGTACAAGGTCAAAGCTGACAACGGTAAGGTCTACAACCGTATGACCACCGTTAACGGCCTCTGGACCTGCGCTGACGGCGTTGGCGCCTCGGGCCACAAGTTCTCCTCCGGCTCCCACGCTGAAGGCCGCATCGTCGGCAAGCAGATGGTGCGCTGGTGTGTTGACCACAAGGACTTCAAGCCCGCTATCAAAGAGAAGGCCGCTGATCTGAAGAAGGAAATCTACCAGCCTTGGTATACCTTCGAAGAGAACAAGGGCATCTCCACCGACCCCATCGTCAACCCGAAGTTCATCTCTCCCAAGAACTTCATGATGCGCCTCGTGAAGTGCTCCGACGAGTACGGCGGAGGCGTTGGCACCCTGTACACCACCTCCGCTTCCCTGCTGGGCACCGGCTTCAAGCTGCTGGCCATGCTGGAAGAGGACTCCAAGAAGCTGGCCGCCCGCGACCTGCACGAACTGATGCGCTGCTGGGAGCAGTTCCACCGCCTGTGGACCGTTCGCATGCACATGCAGCACATCGCCTTCCGTGAAGAGTCCCGTTACCCCGGCTTCTACTACCGTGGTGACTTCCCGGGCCTGGACGACAGCAAGTGGAAGTGCTTCGTGAACTCGAAGTACGACCCTGCCACCCGCGAGACCAAGGTCTTCAAGCGTCCTTACATCAAGATCATCCCCGACGCCTAAGTCGGACCAAGCACGGCCGCGGGCTCTTGCCCGCGGCCGTTTTTCAAGCCGGAAGCCGGCCGTTTGTCCCAAACGGTCTGATCCGGGGCGCGCCGGGGCGAGGCGTCCCGGATCAGGCCGTTTGACCGTGAAAGGTCAAATCCGAGCAGGGAGGTGTCAATGTCTGGCAACGCGATACTGGTGGTCGGGGGGGGATTCAGCGGCATCACCGCTGCCCTGGAGGCCGCCGAAATGGGCTACGAGGTCATCCTCGTGGAAAAAAATCCCTATCTTGGTGGGCGGGTGGCGCAGCTCAACCAATATTTCCCAAAGCTCTGCCCCCCATCCTGCGGACTGGAGATTCAGTTCCAGCGCATCCGCAACAATCCTAACGTGAAAGTGCTCACCATGGCTTCTGTCACCAAGGTCTCCGGCAAGCCCGGCGACTTCGACGTGACCGTTTCCATCAAGCCTCGCCACGTCAACGAGAAGTGCACTGCGTGCAACGACTGCGCCGAGGCGGCCGAAACCATGGTGCCCTGCGAGTTCGATCTGGGACTTGGCGAGCGCAAAGTGGCGTTTAGGCCCAACATCTTCTCCTTCCCCATGCGCTACGTGTTCGAGAAGAACCGTTGCTCAGAGGCTGAGGCCAAGAAGATCGAAGCCTCGTGCAAGTATGGCGCGATCGATCTGGCCGACCAGGAGCGCTCCCAGACCTTCAAGGTCGGCGCCATCGTGGAGGCCACCGGCTGGAAGCCCTACGATATGTCCAAGCTGGAGAACCTGGGCGCGGGCAAGTTAAAGAACGTCATCTCCAACATGCAGATGGAGCGGCTGTGCGCGCCCAACGGCCCCACCGGCGGGCTCCTGCTGCGCCCGTCCGACAAGGCCGTGCCCAAGCGCATCGCGTTTGTGCAGTGCGCCGGTTCGCGCGACGAGAACCACCTGAACTACTGCTCCTACATCTGCTGCATGGCCAGCCTCAAGCAGGCCACCTATGTTCGCGAGCGGGTGCCCGAGGCGCTGGTCACCATATATTACATCGACCTTCGCACCCCTGGCCGCTACCAGAAGTTCCTGGAGAAGGTTTCCGCTGACGGCAAGCTGTCGCTGGTTAAGGGCAAGGTGGCCGAACTGGTCGAATCCCCGTCCGGCAAGGTGCTGGCCACGGTGGAAAATGTCGACTCCGGCATCAAGAACATCGAGGAATTCGATCTGGTGGTCTTGGCCACCGGCATGCAGCCCTCATCGGCTGGTGAGGCAGTGGCCGTGAACGCGCCCCGTGATGAGGAAGGCTTCTTCATAGGTGCAGAGGGTTCCGGGATTATTGCCACGGGCTGCGCCAAGCTGCCCTTGGACGTGATGCGCTCGGCCCAGGCGGCCACGGGCGCCGCGCTCAAGGCCATACAAACGGTTGCGGGGAGGTAAGGATTCATGGCCGAGAAAATAGGCGTGTACGTCTGCGGCGGCTGCGGCATAGGCGAAGCCGTCGATATGGACGCAGTGTGCACAGCGGTGAAGAATAAGTACCAGCCGCAGTGCCCGGTCATCAAAACCCACCCCGTGCTGTGCTCTCCTGAAGGAAAGGCGGCCATCGAGGCCGACATCGCCGAGGCCGGGCTTGATGCCGTGTGCCTCTGCGCCTGCTCGCCCCGCTCCAAGTGGGACGTGTTCACCTTCGGAGACAAGGTCCAGGTGGAGAGGGTCAACCTGCGCGAGCAGGGCGTTTGGTCCTTCGACAAGGTGACCGGTGAGCTGGAAAAGGCCAAGGGCATCGACGACATGCAGCTTATCTGCACGGAATACGCCCTCATGGGTGTGGTGAAGCTCACCAAATCCAACATTCCAAACCCCGAGGTGGCCGAAACCTGCAAGACCATCATGGTTCTGGGTGGCGGCTGGACCGGCTTGAACGCGGCCAATGCCGCAGCCTCCCTGGGCTACGACGTGGTCCTGGTGGAAAAGGCCGATGCCCTGGGCGGCAAGGTGGCCAACTTCTACAAAACCTTCCCCCTGAGCTATCCCTACACCGAGGCTCAGGAAACGGGCCTGGACAAGCTCATTGCCCAGGTGAAGGACAACAAGAAGGTCACAATTCTGACCGGCACCATCCTGGAGAAGTTCTCCGGTGCGCCCGGCCAGTACAAGGCCGAGCTCTCCAACGGCCAGACCCTGGACATCGGTTCCATGGTCCTGGCCACGGGTTGGGACCCGGGTGACACCAAGTACCTGGAACCCCTGGGTTACGGCGAGATCAAGAACGTGATCACCACCGCCGAGCTCGAAAAGATGGCCAAGGGCGGCGCTATCACCCGTCCTTCCGACAATAAGGTGCCCAAGAGCGTTGCTTTCCTGCTTAACACCTCCCTGTGCACCACAGTGGCCTGTCCGGCCGACGTGGCCCTGGAGTGCGACAAGGAAGGCGACGCCCCGCAGGATCCCCCGGCGCAGGCAGCCGAGGCTCCTGCCGAAGGAGAGGAGGCCGGTCCGGCTCCTTTCTGCGACCTGGAATCCCAGCGCCATCTGGCCTTGTCCTCCGAGCTGTCCACCCTGGTGGCGCTCAAGCAGGCCAACTATGTGGTCGAGAAGAACCCCGAGGCCGCGGCCTACATCTTCTACGACCACATGATGGTGCCAGGCATCAACGAGCGCTACTACAAGGCCGCCCAGGACAAGCCGGGCATCATGCTCAGCAAGGCCGACATCAAGGGCGTCAAATCCGGTTCGGGCGGCTCCGTGATCATCACAATGGCCAACACCCTGCTGGGCGAGTCCATTGAGATCGAGGCCGACCTGGTGGTTCTGCCCACCGCGTTGGTGCCCACCACGGCGCACAGCCCGGTGATCAATCTGGAGTATCGCCAGGGTCTGGCCTTCCCGGACCTGGGGCTCTTCGAAGGGTATGCGGATTCCAACTACATCTGCTTCCCCTACGAAACCCGCCGCACCGGCATCTACGCCGCCGGCGCGGTGCGCCAGCCCATGGGGCTGGCTCTGGCTGGCGACGACGCCATGGGCGCCGCGCTCAAGGCCATCCAGTGCGTGTCCAGCGCCAACAAGGGCGTCGCGGTGCACCCGCGCTCCGGCGACCGCAGCTACCCGGTGTTCAACTTCGTGCGTTGCACCCAGTGCAAACGCTGCACCGAGGAATGTCCGTTCGGCGCTCTCGATGACGATCCCAAGGGCACCCCGATGCCCAATCCCACGCGCTGCCGCCGCTGCGGCACCTGCATGGGCGCCTGTCCCGAGCGCGTCATCAGCTTCGACAACTACAACATCGACATGATCGGCTCCATGATCCGCGAGATGCAGGTGCCCCCGAAGATGGACGTGGGCGGCCCCCGCGTGCTCATCCTGGCCTGCGAGAACGACGCCTACCCGGCGCTCGACATGGCCGCCATGCGCAAGAAAGCCTGGAGTCCCTACGTGCGTGTCATTCCGGTGCGCTGCCTGGGTTCGGTCAACGCCATCTGGGTGGCCGACGCCATGTCCAAGGGCATCGACGGCGTGATGCTGCTCGGCTGCAAGTACGGCGACGACTACCAGTGCCACTTCGTCAAGGGTTCCGAGCTGTGCAACCGCCGCAAGGAGAACATCTCCGAGTCGCTCAACCGCCTGGGCGTTGAAGCCGAACGCGTTGACCAGCTCCAGGTGTCCATTGACGAGTACGACACCGTGCCCGACCTGATCGACGACTTCATGAAAATGATCACGAAATTGGGTCCCAACCCGTTCAAAGGATACTAGGAGGCCCTGCTTATGTCTTCTCCGGTCCGGATCCTACCCGATCCGAGCTTTGTCAGGGAGCTGCAGGCATCTGGCGGCGAGTCCGTCAAGAAGTGCTATCAGTGCGCCACCTGCTCCGTGGCCTGCCCTCTGTCTCCGTCCGAGAACCCATATCCCCGCAAGGAGATGGTCTGGGCGCAGTGGGGCCTCAAAGACAAGCTCATGAACGACATTGACGTGTGGCTGTGCCACAACTGCGGCACCTGCTCGGACCTCTGTCCCCGCGGCGCCCGGCCTGGCGACACTCTGGCCGCCATCCGCAACATGACCTACCGCAAGCTGGTGGGCCCGGCCTGCATTGGCGAATGGATGAGCTCCTCCAAGGGCTTGCCCATCCTGATCGCCATCCCGGCCGTTCTCTTCGCCGTTATCTGGCTGATAACCCAGGGCGGTTTCAGCATTCCCCAGGGCGAGATCAAGTTCGGCAAGCTCTACCCCGGCGACTACACCATCGACCCCCTGTTCATCCTGGTATTCATTTTCATGGGATGGAGCTTCTATAAGGGTGTCATGAACATGTGGAACTCGTTCAAGAGCCTGCCGGAAACCTTCAACATCGGTCAGCAGGTGGAAAAGCCCACCCTCGTCCAGGCCATCATCGACGTGGTGCGCGACGAGATACTTACCCACCGCAAGTGGAACGACTGCGGAAAAGACAACACCGAGCGCTTCAAGGGGCACTGGACACTGGTCTTCGCCTTCGTGGCCCTGGCCATCGTCACCGGCGTCGTCGCGGTGTCCCACTGGGGCTCCAAGGTCCCTGGATTCCACTGGCTGCACTCCCTGGGCGACACCCCCATGCCGCTCTACAGCCCGGTGAAACTGCTGGCCGTGGCCGGCATGGCGCTTGGCCTCTATGGCCTGACCATGCTCACCCGCCGCCGGCTGAACCAGGACTCCCAGAAGTCCGGATCGAGCTTCTACGACTGGTATCTGCTGGGCGTGGTCTGGGCGGTGTTCGTCACCGGCACCGGCGCGTTCGTGCTGCGCCTGGCTGGCGTGGCCGGACTGGCCTACCCCATGTACTATCTGCATCTGATCAGTGTGTTTATGCTGTTCGCCTACCTGCCCTGGTCCAAGCTCGGGCACCTGGTGTATCGCACAACGGCCCTGGTGTATGCGCGCATGAGCGGAAGGCTTCCGCTTTCGCGCGTTGAAGACAAAGTTTTCGAGATCTAAGAGGAGGAACTCCCATGGCTGAGACGAAAGTTTTCCCGATGAACACCTTCATGTCGTACTTGAAGGGCGTGGACAAGGAAGGCCAGAAGAAGGGCGTGGTTGAGCTGGTGAGCTACATGGCCGACACAGTCGTTGACGAGGAGTTGGCTCCTTTCGCCGGCGCCATCGCCAAGGCGTGGATCTATGAGCAGCATCCCGAAGTGATCGCCATGAGCGCCAACCAGCTGGCTTCCGCCGGCAAGAACGTGTCCGTGCCCAAGCTGCCTGCCGAGACCATGGGCGAGATCAACGCCCTGTTCGTCAAGCTGGCCGAATACAAGACCGTCGCTGAAACCCAGGCTGAAGAGCTCGCCAAAGTGAAGGCTGAACTGGCCGCCAAGACCGCCACCCTGATCGACGTGGAAGCCAAGCTGAAGGCCGCCGAAGCCTCGGTGAAGCGCTTCGAGGATTCCGCCCAGAAGGACAGCGAGAAGATTCTCGTGGCTCCCCTGGCCAAGGTCGAAGAGTACATCGGCAAGGTGGATGAGCTTCTGAAGATGATCGAGGACGTGAAGAAGCACGGCGTCGTGACCGTGGCCGGCGGCGGCGCTCCTGCCGCTGGCGGTGCTCCTGCCGCTGCCCCCGAGCCGGTTGTGGACTTCGGCGTGGAAGACAGCTTCACCAAGTCCGATTGGTAGAAAATCAGGCGGACGCCTGTGATGAGAAGGCCGCCCGGCAACGGGCGGCCTTTTTTATGTTTATGCAATGCACTCTGGAAATAGTGGAGCGAAACTACGTCGGGCGAGTGATGAAAGACAAGGAGAGCCAAATGAGGAGGGTAACAGCGGAAGTCGGAATTCTTCCAGGATGGACAGGAAGGCCGACGCATGCTTAATGGGGCGAGTTTCATCAGTAAGGGAGCCGGACAATGGCGACGTATGATTATGATCTGGGAGTGATTGGAGGGGGAGCGGCGGGTCTTACGGCCGTGGCTGGCGGGGCGCGCCTTGGTGCCAAGGTACTCCTTATTGAAAAGGGGCCGGCACTTGGCGGGGATTGCCTGCACTACGGCTGCGTGCCTTCCAAAACGCTCATCGCCTCGGCCAACCTGCGCCATCGCATGCTCACGTCTTCGCGCTGGGGCCTGCCGGACATGGAGTTGCCGCCTGTTGATTTCAGTAAGATAAAGGCCAGAATCCGCCAGGTCATCGAACATATCCAGCTCCACGATTCACCGGAACGTTTTTGCTCGCTTGGTGCCAAGGTGGAATTCGGCTCGCCCGAGTTCGTGGACGAGCATGCGGTGAGCCTGAACGGAAAGACAGTCTCGGCCGACCGCTGGATCGTGGCCACGGGGTCCTCGCCTGCCATCCCCGACATTCCGGGCTTGCGCCATACCCCGCACCTTACCAACAAGAGCCTGTTCTCCTTGGACGAACTTCCCGAATCCCTGCTGATCCTTGGCGGTGGGGCCATGGCCGTGGAAATGGCCCAGGCATTCCAGCGCCTGGGCAGCTCCGTGACCATGGTGCAGCGTTCCGATCAGCTCCTCTCCGGCGAGGACCCGGATATGGCTGCATTGGTGCGCCAGCGCCTGGAAGCCGAAGGGGTCACGGTGATTACCGGGGCCAAAGCCAGATTCGCCAGCGTGTCCTACGGGCTCAGGCACGTGGGCTATTCTCTGGCTTCCGGGGAAGAGGCTGTCGCTTCGGCAAAATTTCTTTTGGTGGCCATGGGCCGAAGCCCCAACGTTGCCGGGCTCAAGCTGGAAAAGGCAGGCGTGGCCTATACTGAAAAGGGGATTCCCACTGACTCCAGGCTGCGCACCACTGCTGACAACATTTTCGCGGCAGGAGACATCTTGGGCAAATGGCTCTTCACCCACGCGGCCGGATACGAGGGCGGTGTGGCCCTGACCAACGCGGTGGCCAGGCTCCCACGAAAGACGGATTACACCCTGATGCCCAAGGCAACCTACTGCGAACCGGAACTTGCCACCGTGGGGCTGACCGAGGCTGCCGCAGCCAAGGCTGGCATCGCGGTTACACCGCATGTCCAGCGTTTCGAAGACAACGACCGGGCCCAGGCGGACGGCACGCCTGAAGGTCTCATCAAGATGCTGGTTGACGGTAAGGAAAAGGTGGTTGGCGTCCAGATCCTTGGATCGAGGGCAGGGGACCTGCTCTGCGAATGGATAGCCGCATTGGCGGGAGGGGTGAAACTTTCGGCTCTTGCCCAGGCCGTGCACCCGTATCCGACCTTGGGAGAGATAAGCAAACGGGTGGCAGGCGAGTTCCTGGCCCCCAAGATTTTCGACGGAGTGGCCCCCAAGATACTGAAGCTGGTGTTCGGGCTGAAGGGACGGGCCTGCGGCTAAGTTTGTTAGGTGGGGGCGAGCTGAGAAGGTTTGCCTCTTTGGTTTGTTGTTGGGGAAGCCTCCGGCGGCCAAAGGGCGCGTGCCCTTTGGAATCCCGTGTTGCTTCGCGGCTGGCTAGCGTTCCTGATCTTCGCGGTATATCTCCCGCCGTTTCTCCAGTTCTTCCTTCAAACGCCCTACGGTACGTTCATATCCGTCGAATGCATGCGGCTTCAAACACTTGCTGCAGTCCTTTATGCCTCCCAGCATTTCGAAGTCGCCGCCGCAGTCTTCCAGGAAATAGAGCGGGCAGTAACAGAAAAGGCAGTTGAAGTGCGTCGTATCGGCTCCGGAATGGCACGGGAAGTATCTGCAGGACCTGTTCTGAAAGAAGGAGTGCGAAGCCTGGCACGCGGATTGCTGAACCATGATGCTAACTCTCGACGAAAGGGGTTTACGTCATGGTAATGACGCCGCAAAAAATAGCCGCTGCCCTCGTGGCCAGGCCGGAACTGAGCAGGTTCGGACCGAACAAGCTGTCCCAGGACCAGGGCGCGTTCAAGACCATGCTCACCAGCCAGCTGGGTGTAAGCCAGGATGTCCTGGCGGGCAAGGGCAAGGACCCCATGTCGGTGGTTACGGGCATGCCTACCAGAGGCCCGGGTGGCATACTAAACGTCAATCTTCCGTCTCAAACGCAGGCCCAGGCTCAACCTCGTGCAGAAGCCAAGAGCAAGGTTGCTTCCAACGAGGTGCGCGGGGCAGTCAACCAGAACGCGCGCCACCCTGAGGACCTGGGGCATTTGCCTGGTACCGGAGGCAAGGGGGGCCTGGGCACCGCCTTCACAAAAGACGAGGAAGACCTGCTGTTCGCGGCCGCGGCAGCGGAATCGAAATTCCTTGCAGCCAAACGTCAGGCCACGTTGGCCAAGGACGATTCCAAATACTCTGGCGACGGCAGGATAGGAATTTTATCGGCAGCGTACGAATCCCGTGGGGCCATCGACGCCATAGGGTACGACGGCCGGGGCGGCACGTCCTACGGACTCTACCAGATCGCTTCGGGCGTGGGCACCATGGGCCGTTTCATGGACTACTTGAATACCAAGGCCCCGGACCTGGCCTCGAGGCTTTCCACGTCGGGCCCGGCAAACACCGGAGGCCGCCAAGGCACCATGGCCGACGAATGGAAGCGCATTGCAGCGGAGAACCCCAAACGCTTTGAAGCCCTGCAGCACGAATTCATTCGTGAAACCCACTACCAGCCCGCTCTGAAATCCATAACCCTCTCGGCTGGCGAAGATGTTTCCAAACGTTCCCAGGCAGTGCGCGAGGTCCTCTGGAGCACCGCTGTGCAGCACGGGCCCAACGGGGCGGCTGAAATCTTCACCCAGGCCGTGGAGAAGCTCCAAGGTAAAGGGCAGGACAAGTCGGACAAGGCCCTCATCGAGGAGGTCTACTCCCAGCGCATGGCGCAGTTCGCCGGACGCGGGCGTTTGCGTGTGGCGGTGTCAACCAGGCTGGCGGATGAAAAAGAATCTGCCCTGGCCATGCTTGGCGGTAAGAGCCTGAGCTAAGCGATGGAGATTCCCACCGCCGGGGACATGGCAACCCGGCACGAAGTCCGTTTTGCAACGGCACTTCACTCCTGGCGCGTGCCCAATTGGCCGCGCTTTTTATTATCTTGCCTGCATAGCGTATCAAGAGAATTGGCTCTCTAGCAGAGCACTGCTTCAGTTCAGGTATGCTACGGCGAGATCGAGTCCATCCAGCAAGAGCAGGCTGCCTCGCTCATTGAATCGCTCCGGGCTCGGGCGGGTGCCATGCGCTTGCCAGGATTGTACTGTACGGCTATTTAATAAAAATACCGCATGAGTGGAGGAACGCGTGGCCGTAATGACCCGTTTGATGGTGATGGTTGCCCTGATGGTGATTTATGCTGTTCCGTGCCTTGGCGCGGCTCCGCAGGCAATAACCAAGGGATTCGGAACCGTGGCCTGGGGCGAGGACGTGAGCAAACGCCAGGGCTTCTTGAAGATACGAACCGATGACGGCATCGACTACTTCGTAAGCCTTCGCGAAAACTACGAAATGAAGGGATTCGGCAAGCCCACGGTGTTTTACGGCCTGTCAGGCGGCAAGCTCTACGCCGTGCACCTGCGCCTGAAGGATGCGACCGGGTACGACGAGCTGACGGCGGAACTGCGCAAGATTTACGGCCCCGGCAAGAAAGCCGTTGAGGGAGACTCCACGGTGATCCGTTGGAAAAAGGGGCCGGTGCGGGTGAAGCTCAAAAAGGATCAGGCCGGGGGCATGAAGCTTGCCTTCTACTATCTGCCGGTGGCGTCCTCTCTTTCCTTGACCCAGCGCGAAGCGGATTTGGCTTCGGAAGACCTGGCTCAGCTGTTGCCTGCGGGCGAGGCCCAGGTGACGGCGCCCGGCAGCGGGGCCATGCCGCCGAAGCAGGAGGACAAGGTGGGAATCGATGTGCTCAAATACCTGCGCGAGGGGAGCACGCTTCTGAAGTTGGATGTTCGCAAATAGGCGGCGTTTTTGCCGCGAGCGCGTCTCAATGGCGCGCTCGCGGTTTATGATAGACGAGTATGTCCTTAAGGCTTAAGCCTGCCCGGCTTTTACCACTCCAAGTTTGGAGAGGATTTCGCCCACCTTGCCCTGCACATTCTGGGTGGTTTTGGCGATCAGCGAGAGGTTGACCAGAACAACCACCTCGGTCTTGAAATTCATTTTTGTCCACAAAACAGTAAGGGCCTGGGCCAAAACGGGTTCGATGTTGGAGAGCTTCATTGCCTCGGCCAGTTCCTGCCCGTTTCTGGCCTTGAACAAAAGCCATTCAGCGGAGGCGGGGTCGTGGTCGAAAAAGAGCTTCTGACGAATGCGGTTTAATCCCGTTACTGCGAGCGCATCCACTTCCTGTTGGGAGGCCCGGCGTTGTTTCAGGCTCTTCACTTGAACCTTGGCGCCTTCTTCGGCCAGTTTGTCGGTTAGGAATTTGCTCAGGGCGTATTCAAGCATGAACGTGTGGGCCAGAAGCAGGTCGGAGGGGTTGAAAGAGGCCAGTACCCCGAATAATATTTCTTGTTCCCGGGGAGTGAAGCCCTGAAGGGCCTTGCCCAGATCTTCACGGAGCGTCCCCATGCTGAGAGCTGCACCCACGGCCATAGCCAATAACTGATTCTTCAGGAATTCCTTGCGCCCCTCTATGCGGGCGGCCTTGCGCGCGGGGCTGTCAGTGCCTGGCTCTCTTGAGCCTTCCTCGTCGTCCATGAGTTGTCCGTCCACGAATACCTCAACGAATCGTCCGGACGAGGGGTCCATGGCGGCTACCCTTCCCAGAAAGTCGAAGTCTGTCTTGGCGGACTTGGGCGGAAGTACGGGTTTTGAAAGGCCGGCAAGCAGCAAGGAGAAGGCTGCTGCCGCCTTAATTGCAAGAGGGTCTTCGCCTGTGGCCTCGAATGCGGCCTGGAGTCTGGTCTTGTCGATCTGCTTGTCTGTTCCGGGCATTTGCTCAAGCAATGCGTCCAGAGGGAATCGCACGGCCACGAACGACCCCTCCCGGCTGAGCTTGAAGCGCTCTTTCTCAAGAGCTTCCACATATCCCTTGTTCACGAAACCAAAAACAAAACGGTCGAGCAGGGCTTTCCAGTAGTGGTCGTCAGAGAAACCGGCGTGGGTGATCTCGTCTATGTCAGCCAGCGCGGCCTCGCCGAAGCGAGCCAGGATCATGTCATTGAATTCGTCACGCACCACTCCGGCGAAAATGACGTACCCCTGCAAACATTTGCACAGAAGCGTTTCCAGATTGAGAATCTGGTCGAGCAGGGTGTTATCCTGATCCTTGGCACCGGTTCGAACGGCGACGTCATACTGGTAGAGGAGAGCCAGGAACTGGGTGATCCAGTCCTGGTAGTGCTCATGGGCCGGCTGGAGTTCGCTTCGGACAGCGATGGTGGCTGCCAGGTTCTGCTGGTCAGCATCCTGGTTGGGAATCTCGGAGAGCCTGTCGCGGTTCGCCGCAAGCACGGCCAGGAGGATTTCGCGTTCCACCACCTCGCGCCTGGAGGAAGTTTCCTTGAGGCGGCGAAGGGTAGGCAGATAGCCTGTGATTCGTGCGGCGGGGTCGTCTTGGCTCATGTGGCGTCTCCCGATGCCTTGGCGGCCTAATGAGCGTAAAGCAATTTCGCCAGGAATAAAAGGCTAGTGGGGTTTGGACGAGAATGGCCAGCCACGGACAACGCTCACGGCCACACCTGCCAGGGCCAGGCCGGTTGCAAAGGCCAAGGCAGCATCGAACCCTGCATTGAAGCTGAGCAGTTCGCTCAAGCCTGAAGCCTGAGCCCTGTTTCGATAGGCCTCGAACATGGCGGTTGCTATGGCGATGCCGCTGGTCATCCCCAGGTTGCGCACCAGGGCCATGAGCGCCCCGGCCACTCCGCTCTTGCCGGTGGGTGCGCTTCCCAGGACGGCGTTGTTGTTGGGAGAGAGGAACATGCCAAAACCCAGGCCCAATATCGCCTGGCCCAGTGCGAAGCGCCCAAAGCCCGCGGATGCCGTGAGCAGCGTTTGGGAGTAGAGGCCGGCGGCGGTGATGGCCATGCCGAGCCCCGTGAGAAGGCTGTGGCTGATTTTTTCTGAAAAATAGCCGCTTATGGGTGCCACAAAGGCCATCACCAGAGGCAGCGCGGCCATGACCAGGCCGGCCTGGTAAGCGCTCAGGTTCCCAACCCGAACAAGGAAAAAGGGGAGCATCACGGCATTGGTCAAAAGGGCCATGAAGGCCAATAGTGAGGCCAAGTTCCCCAGGGCGAGCGTGCGGATCCTGAAAAGGGCCAAATCCACCATGGGGTGTTTCACAACAGCCTGGCGGCGCAGGAAAAGTCCCATCGAGGCCAGGGCAACGAATTCACACGCCAGGATGCCTGGGGAAGCCCATCCCCAGCGTCCGCCGTGGGTGATGGCCACAAGCAGGAAAACCATGCCCACGGCATACTGTACTGCACCGAAGAGATCGAAGGTGCCCACGGGCGCCCGTTTGTCGTCGGGCAATATCTTATGGGCAAGAATGGCTCCAAGGATGCCGATGGGAACGTTGACGTAAAAGATGGAGGGCCAGCCCAGCCAGCTAACCAGCAGGCCGCCCAATGCGGGTCCAGCCAGCGAGCCAAGGGAAACCACCATGCCGATGATTCCCAGGGCCCGTCCGCGCTGATGCCCGGGAAAGCTCATGATGACGATGGCTGGGCCGTTGGCCATAAGCAGCGCCGCGCCGATGGCCTGGATCGCTCTTCCCGCGATGAGCCACCACATGCCCGGGGCGGCTCCGCACAGGGCAGACGAGATCGCGAAGAGAAGGAAGCCCAGACGGTACTTGGTCCTGCGCCCGCTCATGTCGCCCAGGCGGCCAAAGGCGGGAAGCAGACAGGCGATGGTAAGCAGATAGATGGAAATGGCCCACTGGGCGAAGGGCAAGTCCGCCCCGAACCTGTCCGCGATCACCGGAAGGGCGACGTTGACGATGCCTCCGTCCAGGGTGGCCATGAAGGTCCCGGTCGCGGCAACGCCTAAGCAGGCCCAGGGTTTGGCGGCGAATGGATTGTCAGGTGTGTGGTCGGTCATGAAAGATCCGCAGGGGCTTAGCCAATACGCCTTTTGACAGCTGCTGGCAATGTGGCTAAACAGCCGATTCAAACATTTGTTTGAGAGGGAACGGATGCATCCTGATCAGGAAGAGACCAAACTGAGGCTGTTAAACGCTGCGGGTGAGGTTTTTTCCGAGAAAGGGTTCAGGTCCGGGACGATTCGAGACATCTGCGCCGTGGCCGGTACCAACGTTGCTTCCGTGCACTACCATTTCGGCGGCAAGAAAGAACTGTACAAGGCCCTTTTGGAATACTGCTTCCAAGAGGGAATGCGGCGCTTCCCTCCTTCATCAGGCCTTCATGGCCAAGCCCGGGCCGAAGAGGCTCTGGCCGCGTTCATCCGGTCGTTCCTGAACAGAACCCTCGGGGAGGGGCGTCCGTTCTGGCATGCCCGGCTCATGGCCCGGGAAATGGCGGACCCGACCCCGGCGCTCGGCAATATGGTGCTTTCTTCCATCAGGCCGAACATGGAGCGGCTCATGGCCATTGTGGGAGCGCTTTTGGGTGATGGCGCGCGCGAAGAGGACATCAGATTCTGCGCCCTCTCCGTTGTGGGGCAATGCCAGCACTACTCCCGGGCCCGCACGATAATCGAGACACTTTTTCCGGATATGAAGTGCGACGTCTCCGGCATCGACTCTCTTACAGATCATATTCTGCGGTTCAGCCTTGCCGCCATTCTCGGATATCGCCAGGAAGGAAACAATGAAGAGCATTAAGAGCGTGTTCGTTGCCGCAATATTGGCCTTTTCGATGGTGTTGGGCGGGTGTTCGGACGGCAAGAACACGAAGGGACAGGCCAAGCGGCCCGTGCCCATTTCCGTGGCCACGGTGGAATCCGGCAGTATCCCGGTGCGCATCACAGGTGTGGGGAACGTGGAACCCTACCAGAGCGTTGCGGTGAGAACCCAGGTTGGCGGGCTCATCGTGGAACAGCGGGTGCGGGACGGCCAGGAAGTGGCGGCCGGTGACGTGATCTTCATGTTGGATTCCCGCCCCTTTCAGGCAGCACTCAAGGATGCTCAGGGCAAACTGGAAAAGGACCTGGCCCTGCTCAAAAGGGCCGAGGACGATCTGACCCGCTACACCGGGCTGCAGCGCAAGGACGTGATCAGCCAGCAGCAGTACGATCAGGCCAATACCGATGCCAAAAGCCTGCGCGCATCCATCAAGGTGTCGGAAGCGGCCATCGAGCAGTCCAAGCTCCAGTTGGAGTATTCGGTCATCCGGGCGCCCTTCGCGGGAAGGGTGGGCACGGTAATGGTCAACGTGGGCAACGTCATCAAGGCCAACGACGACCGCAACCTTCTGGTGATTAACCAGATACAGCCCATCTACGTGAGCTTTTCCGTGCCGGAGCAGCATTTGCCGGATATTGCCTCGCGCATGGGCAAAATTCCCTTGGAGGTGCTGGCTTCTGTGGGTTCGGACGAATCCAAGACGGAGCAGGGAGAACTGGTGTCAGTGGACAATGCCGTGGACAGAACCACGGGGACCATCAAGCTCAAGGGTCTTTTCAAGAACGAGAACAAGCGCTTGTGGCCAGGCCAGTTCGCCAAGGTTGCGCTCAACCTGAGCGCCAGGGAGAATGTGCTCACGGTGCCCAACAGCGCGGTGCAGATCGGGCTTCAGGGCAATTTCGTCTACGTGGTCACGCCGCAGAACACGGCCGAGTTCAGGCTTGTGGAAACCGGGGGGGTGGTGGGCGCACGGACTATAATAAACAAAGGACTGGCCCAGGGCGACACAGTGGTCACCGACGGACACGTCAGGCTGGCGCCGAACTCCCCGGTTGAGGTCAAGGGGGCCCAGGCGCAGGAAGGCAAAAGCTCATGAGCCTCTCTTCCGGCTTCATCAAACGCCCGGTCATGACCACCCTGGTCATGAGCGCCATCCTTATCTTCGGGGTTATGGGCTACATCTCACTGCCAGTGTCCGACCTGCCAAACGTCGATTTCCCCACCATCCAGGTGACGGCCTCCTTCCCGGGGGCCAACCCGGAGACCATGGCCGCCTCAGTTGCTACCCCGCTCGAAAAGCAGTTTTCCACCATCGCCGGTCTGGACTCCATGAGCTCGAGCTCCACGCTTGGACTCACCAAGATCACCCTGCAGTTCGACCTTGCCCGCGAGATCGACGCCGCGGCCCAGGACGTGAATTCGGCAATCGCTCTGGCCATAAAAGACATCCCGCCGGAGATGACCACCCCGCCCACATACCGCAAGGTGAACCCGGCGGACCAGCCCATTCTCTACCTGGCCATCACCTCGCCCACCATGCGCCTCTCCGACCTGAACGAATACGCGGAGACCCTGCTGGCGCAGCGGATATCCATGGTGTCAGGTGTGTCGCAGGTGGTGGTGTACGGGTCCCAGAAATATGCGGTCCGCGTGCAGTTGGACCCGGACGCCCTGGCCAGCAGGGACATCGGCGTGGACGAGATGGCCGCGGCCGTACGCCAGGCCAACGTCAACCTGCCAACGGGCACGGTGTCCGGCCCGCAACGCGAATATACGGTGCAGGCCTCGGGACAGCTTTTGCGCGCCGAATACTTCGGCCCGGTCATCGTGGCCTACCGGAACGGCTCTCCTGTGCGCTTGAACGAAATCGGCAGGGCCATCGATTCCGTGGAGAACGACCGCCGTCGCAACTTCTACAACGGCGAACCCGGCTTCGTGCTGGCCATCATGCGCCAGCCCGGCACCAATACCGTGGCCGTGGTGGATGCGGTCAAGAAGCTCATGCCCGGCTTCAAGGTCCAGCTTCCCGAAGCGGTGAACATGGAGGTCATGATCGACCGGTCGGTGTCCATCAGGGAATCCGTGGAGGACGTGAAGTTCACCCTGGTCCTCACAGTGGCCCTGGTTATCATGGTCATCTTCCTGTTTTTGCGGAATCTTTCGGCCACGGTCATTCCCTCATTGGCTCTGCCGCTGTCGCTCATGGGCACCTTCGCGCTCATGTACCAATTCAAATTCAGCCTGAACAACATCTCGCTTATGGCGCTCACGCTCTCGGTGGGCTTCGTGGTGGACGACGCCATCGTCATGCTGGAGAACATCGTGCGGCACATGGAGATGGGCAAATCGCCTCTCAAGGCCGCGTACGAAGGGGCCAAGGAAGTCAGTTTCACCATCCTGTCCATGACCTTGTCGCTCACGGCGGTGTTCATCCCAGTGCTTTTCATGGGCGGCGTGGTGGGCAGGCTGTTTAAGGAATTCGCTGTCACCATATGCGTTGCCATTCTGTTCTCTGGCTTCGTCTCCCTGTCGCTCACGCCCATGCTGTGCTCCAAATGGCTGAAGCCTCTCCACGGAGGAAGCCACGGGCGTCTCTACATGTTCATCGAACGTGGATTCGAAGCCGTGCTCCACGCCTATGAAAGAAGCCTCCGTTGGGTAATATCCCACAGGCGCATCACCATGCTTTTTTCGATTTCGCTGCTGGTGGTCACTGGATGGCTTTTTTCCTCCATCCCCAAGGGTTTTTTGCCCAGCGAGGACATCGGCCAGGTGCTCATGATCACCGAGGCCGAACAGGGAATCAGCTTCACGGCCATGGTTGAAAAGCAGAAGCGGCTCATGGACATCGTGGGCCAGGATGAAAATATCGAGGGGTTCATGTCCGTGGTGGGCGCGGGCGGTCCCGTGGCCACGCTCAACTCCGGACGCATGTTCATGAAGTTGAAGCCCCGCCACGAAAGGCCGCTCAGTGCCGACCAGCTCATCCAGAAGCTCAGGCCGAAACTGGCCCAGGTCCCCGGGATCATGGCCTTTTTGCAGAATCCCCCCTCGATTCGCCTGGGCGGTAACTTCACCAAGGGCCTCTACCAGTACACCCTCCAGGCTCCGGATACGGGTGACCTGTTCAAGTATTCGCTCGAACTGGAGGAAAAGCTCAAGGAAGTATCCATACTCCAGGACGTCAACTCCGACCTGCAACTGAAGAACCCCCAGGTGTACCTGGAGATCGACCGCGACAAGACCTCGGCCTTGGGCATCAGCGTGCAGCAGATAGAGGACGCCCTGTACACTTCCTACGGTACGCGCCAGGTGTCCACCATCTACGCGCCCAACAACTCCTACCAGGTGATCATGGAGCTTCTGCCCAAGTTCCGGGATGATCCCACGCTCATGTCGCGTCTTTACGTACGCTCATCCGCCACTGGCAAACTCGTTCCCTTGGACGTGCTGGTGAAGCGGACGCTCAGCGTTGGGCCGCTCTCGGTGAACCACTCCGGACAGCTGCCTTCGGTGACCCTTTCCTTCAACCTGCGCCCGGGAACCTCGCTCAGCCAGGCGGTTGCGGCCGTGGAGGACGTGTCGCGCCAGGTTCTGCCCGCGTCGTTCACCACCAAGTTCGAAGGCACGGCCCAGGCCTTCCAGTCCTCAATGGCCGGTATGTCGGTGCTGGTCATCCTTTCGATTGTGGTCATCTACATCGTGCTTGGAATTCTCTATGAATCCTTCATCCATCCGCTGACCATCCTCTCCGGCCTGCCGGCCGCGGGAGTGGGAGCGCTGGCCACGCTGAAGCTCTTTGGCATGGATCTGGACATCTACGGTTTCGTGGGAATCATCATGCTCATTGGCATCGTGAAGAAAAACGCCATCATGATGATCGACTTCGCCATCGAAGCGCAACGCGACAAAAGCCTCACTCCGGGCGAAGCCATTTTCCAGGGGTGCCTGGTGCGTTTCAGACCCATCATGATGACCACCATGGCCGCGCTCATGGGCACCCTGCCCATCGCCATGGGGTTCGGGGCGGGAGCCGAGGCCCGCAGGCCGCTTGGATTGGCCGTGGTGGGCGGGCTCATGGTCTCGCAGCTGCTCACCCTGTATTTCACCCCGGTCTATTACGTGTACCTTGACCGCTTCCAGACCTGGCTCGGCAAGAGCTTCAGAAGCGGCGAGGTGGTCCCTGGCGCCGACTCATCCCATTCGTCGCATTGAAGCGACGGCTTCAAGCGGCGATGGTGTGACTGATCTTGCCGGCAATGGTGTCTGGCCTGTCATGAGGTCGGCTTGCAGCCGATTCTCACCAGGAAGAGAGTTCCAGGCGGGAGCGCGCGGGTGCGAAAGCGCCCGGCACAAAGCCCTGCCTGAAGGGAGACGATCTTCCCAGAGGTATTGCTACGAATGAGTGGCTCTTTCCTCATCCAGGAGAGCCGCCCGGTCGGCCATTCCTGTCAATTCTACCGCGATCTCCCGCATATTATAGTAATAGCTGAAGAACCGCATGACAGGCTCCAGGTCGTATGTGGGGAGCACATGTTGTTTTCTTACGCGCCCTAACGCGTCCTCGGCGTTGCCCACCGCGCGTTTGAGGTCGTCGATGGGTCCTGGGTCCCTGTCCTGGGAGATGGCCAGGGCAACCCGTGTCATCACGGTGATGGTGGTTTGGGCTAGTATGTCCATTTCCTTGGCTACCATGCCGTGCAGGGACTCCAGATCCTCATGGTGTACGGCCAGCTCCATGGAGAGCAGGTGCTCGGCGATGCGCTCCGTGAAGTTGTAGAGCGAAATGGTGATGTGGTCCTTTTTTGAGAATCCCGAGGGCTCCTTCTTGGCTTCCTCCAACAGATCGTGGTTTTTGTCCCTGGTGGTCTCCAGTTGCAGGACCGCGGCGGTTTCGTCCTGCTGGTCGCAGTCTGGCGAGATGCGGCAGGAGAGCAAGATGGAATAGAGCGCCGCTTCGTCGTGCAGAACCTGGACCACTCCCTTCTTCAGGTGCCAGCCCGCCCGGGAAGGCCAGACCAGCATGGAGAAGGCCAGGGCCACCACAACACCCATGCTGATTTCCAGGAACCTGTACACGGCATAGTCCATGAACGTGCCCCCAAGGGGGCTGAGAAGGATGATGATGGTGGCAGTGAGCCCGGCCATGCGGAAAGATTCGTGGAGATGGATGAAATAGGCGCAGACAAAGATCGAGAGGCCAACCCCGAGACCCAGGGATAAAACCCCGGAACCGAACAGTGCCACGCTTGCGGCGCCCAGCACGGCACCAACGGCGGTGCCGATTATTCTGTTCACCCCGGCCTGGTAGGAGCCGCCGAGGTTGGTCTGCATGACTATGATGACGCTTATGACCGCCCAATATCCCTGGGGGAGTCCCAAAAGAACAGTCAGGGCGTAGGTGGTTACGGCCGCGAGCGCGGTCTTGACGGCGTGCTTTACGTGCAAGGGACTCGCCTTAGGAAGCTTCATATCTGGTGTCGCCTTTCAGGAGAATGGACTGTTCATAGCATTGTTGCCGGTGGCCGAAAACGGTTTTCAGCGTTTGCCGCGCCGTTGCGGTTTCCCAGGTGCCTATCGATGCGCAGGCGCGCACCTAACGTATCTTCATTCGCGTTGCCAGAATTGTGATATGGTTTTCTTTAAACAATACCATGAAGGTATGATATTGTTTTTGGACATTTTTTACCAGGAACGCAGCCAAAGCCTTAGCGTTCCCTTGACCAATCACCAGGCAACCAGTATCCGGGGTGAACACAATGACGATTTAGTCATATTCTCTTCGTACCCACCCGCAACGCTTTGAAGGAGCTGGTCATATGGCTTGGCGTACCCTTGCGGCCTTGATGCTCGTGGTGTCTTCGGTTCTCCCCTCAATGGCGTCCGAAAAGGTCAAGATTGGTGCTGTGGTTTCCGTCACCGGTCCGGCCTCGTTTTTGGGCGAGCCTGAGAAGAACACCCTGATGTTGCTTCAGGACCAGATGAACGCCAAAGGCGGCATTGGCGGAAAGAAGATCGAGGTCATCGTCTACGACGACGAATCCGACGTGAACAAGGCCGTGCTGGCCGCTGAGAAGCTTATCAAGAAAGACCAGGTGGTGGCGGTGCTTGGCCCCTCCATCTCGGGCAACACCCTGGCCATCCTGGGAAAGGTGGCCGAGGCCAAGGTTCCGCTTGTGTCCATGGCTGCGGCTGAGAAGATCGTCAGTCCGGTCAATCCCTGGGTGTTCAAGACCGCCCAGTCCGACCGCCTGGCCGTCAACAACATCCTCGCTCACGCCAAGGCTCAGGGCTACAAGAAGATCGCCATCCTCACGGTGTCCGACGGCTTCGGTCAGGCCGGACGCGAGGTTCTCAAAGAGCTTATCCCCGCTGCCGGCATGGAACTCGTGGCCGACGAGGTCTACGGTCCCAAAGACACGGACATGACCCCCCAGCTCACCAAGATCGGATCCACCGGTCCCCAGGCCGTGATCTGCTGGGGCACCAATCCTGGTCCGGCCGTGGTGGCCCGCAACAGGGTGCAGCTTGGCATGAAGACCCCGCTGTACATGAGCCACGGCGTGGCCGCTGACAAATTCATCGAACTGGCCGGGGATGCGGCCGACGGTCTGGTGTTGCCGGCCAGCTGGCTCATCGTGGCTCCCCAGATGCCCGAGGGCCCCTTCAAGGCACTTCTCATGGGATACATCGGGGACTATACGAAAAAATTCGGCACCGTGCCGTCCGCATTCGGTGGCTACGCCTGGGACGCGCTGATGCTTTTGAACGAAGCAGCAAAAAATTCCGGCGCTGTGACGCCTCAGGGCTTGCGCGATGGGCTGGAGAAGGTCAAAGGTTTCCAGAGCGCCACCGGAGTCTTCTCCTTCACGGACAAGGACCACAACGGACTCACCGAGTCCAGTTTCGCCATGGTGAAGATCGAGGGTGGAAAATTCGTCCTTCTCAAATAAGGGGATGCGCATGATGCTTCGCGTACTGAGTGCCCTGGCCCTGTTGGCCCTCTGGAATGGACCAGCTTTCGCGGCCGAACCCATCAAGGTGGGGGCGGTGGTGTCCGTCACTGGCCCGGCGTCGGTGTTGGGCGAGCCGGAAAAGAACACCCTGGAAATGGTGAAAGAAGAAATCAATGCCAAGGGCGGAGTGCAGGGACGTCCCATAGAACTCATCGTTTACGACGACGAGTCCGACGTGAACAAGGCCGTGCTGGCTGCCGAGAAGCTTTTGAAGAAGGATCAGGTCTGCGCCGTGATCGGGCCCACCACCTCCGGCTCCACCCTGGCCATCATGAACAAGTTTCCAGCCGCCCAGGTGCCCATGGTTTCCATGTCCGCGGCCGAGAAGATCGTGAGCCCGGTCAATCCCTGGATATTCAAGGTAGCCCCGTCCGACCGCCACGCTGTGGGCCGTATCCTCAAACACGCCCAGTCCAAGGGCTACAAGAAGATCGCCATACTGACCGTATCCGATGGTTTCGGCCAGGCCGGGCGCGAAGTTTTGAAGGAGCTGGTCCCGGGCCAGGGCTTCACCCTGGTGGCGGACGAGGTGTTCGGCCCCAAGGACACGGACATGACCGCCCAGCTCACCAAGATAAAGGACGCGGCTCCGGACGCGGTGATCTGCTGGGGCACGAACCCAGGCCCGGCCGTGGTGGCCCGCAACCGCATGCAGCTTGGCATAACGATCCCGCTGTACATGAGCCACGGTGTGGCGTCGAAGAAGTTCATCGAGCTGGCCGGGGAAGCCTCCGAGGGGATCATGCTGCCCGCCGGGCATCTCATCGTTGCCGCGCAACTGCCCGACTCCCAGCCCCAGAAGGCTTTGCTCATGGCCTACACCGGCCAGTACCAGGATAAATTCAAGGCCGACGTCTCCACGTTCGGCGGCCATGGATGGGACGGGCTGAAACTGGTGGCCAAGGCCGTTGAGATGGCCGGCTCCACCAAACCCGAGGCCATCCGGGCCAATCTGGAGAAGATCACCGGGTTCCCCGGCATCGGCGGTGTGTTCTCCTTTGCGGAAAATGACCACAACGGCCTGAATGAGAATGCCTTCGAGATGGTCATCGTGCAGGGCGGCAACTGGAAAATACTGAAGTAACTCATGGGCCGGGATAGCCGGCCCTTTTTTCGCACATGCTTTCAGGCGCACCGCAATACCTGGTGTCGGGACTCACGGTGGGGGCCACCTACGGGCTGACGGCCCTTGGCTTCACCATGATTTTCAACACCACCGGCATCATCAACTTCGCTCAAGGCGAGTTCGTGATGCTTGGTGGTATGCTTTCCGTCGTCTTCCTCAAAGCGGGCGCGCCGCTGCCCCTGGCCATTCTTTTGGCCGTGGCGATAAGCGCCCTGGCAGGATGCCTCATTGAGCGGACAGTGATCCGCCCGGTGAGCCGGTCCGCTCCCGTGAACCTGGTCATCATCACCATTGGCGCATCCATATTGGTGCGCGGGATAGTGATGCTCATTTGGGGCAAAGACACCTTCGCCCTGCCTGCCTTCACCGGCACCAAGCCGCTGGCCATACTGGGCGCGGCGGTTCAGCCCCAGAGCCTCTGGGTGCTCTTCATTACGCTTCTGGTTCTGGCGGCGCTCAAGCTCTTTTTCAGCCGAACCATCCACGGCAAGGCCATGCTGGCCTGCGCCTGCGAGCGCAAGGCCGCGGCGCTCATGGGGATATCCGTGGAACGCATGGCCATGTTCTCATTCGGCCTCTCGGGATTCATCGGCGCCGTGGGCGGAGCCATCCTCGCACCCATCACCCTGACCTCGTACGACGTGGGGGTGATGCTCGGACTCAAGGGCTTCGCGGCCTGCATCCTGGGCGGGCTGGGAAATCCCTTCGGGGCGGCTGCAGGAGGCCTTATCCTCGGAGTCCTGGAGTCGTTCGGTGCTGGGTTCATCTCCTCGGCCTACAAGGACGCCTTCGCCTTCATCGTCCTCTTGGTGCTCTTGTTCGTGAAGCCAACCGGTCTCTTCGGCGGCCCCAAGTCGGATCGGGTGTAGCATGGGCGCGCTCACACGCCATGCACGTTTGCTGGTCTTCGCCGCTGCCCTGGCTTTCTTGCCCCTGGCCCTGCCCAACGACTACTACATCAATGTCCTTATACTCTGCTGTCTGAACGCCCTGATCGTTATGGGGCTCAACATGCTCATGGGCTATGCGGGGCAGGTGTCCCTTGGCCATGCTGCCTTTTTCGGCCTGGCAGCCTACACCACGGCAGTGATTACGGCCACTCTTGGTCTGCCCATCCTGGTGGGCATCTTGGCCGGGGTGGGCGTCTCGGCGCTGGTGGCCTGGCTCATCGCCATCCCCACGCTCAAGCTCCACGGCCATTACCTGGCCATGGCCACCCTGGGATTTGGCATCATCGTGTCGATTGTGTTCAACGAGGCCGTGGACATAACCGGAGGGCCTTCGGGCTTCGTTGGCATCCCAAGGCTTTCGCTTTTCGGTTACGCGTTCGCATCGGACAAATCCTACTACTGCCTGGTTGCCGCGATGCTCTGGCTGGCCACGCTCATATCAACCAGGGTTATCGATTCGCGTACGGGCAGGGCGCTTCGCGCCATACATGTAAGCGAATCCGCGGCTGAGACCATGGGCATAGACATAGCCAAGCACAAACGCTTCGTGTTCGTCCTGTCGGCTGTGTATGCCGGGATCGCGGGCACCCTGTATGCCCACCACCTGACCTTCGTGGCTCCCTCGTCCTTCGGGTTTCATTTCTCGGTGCAGCTTTTGACCATGGTGGTCCTGGGCGGCATGGCCAGCATCTGGGGCGCCGTGGCCGGGGCCTTTTTCCTGACCTCGCTTCCTGAATTCTTACGCATGTTCGAGGAGATAGACATCCTCATATACGGCGGGCTGCTCATCGCCTGCATGATGTTCATGCCGGACGGCCTGGCGGGCGGTGCCCGGGTGTTGCTGCGCCGGTTGAAGGGGACCTTGCGTGGCTGAGCTTCTCGAAGTCCGCGACGTATCGGTCCGCTTTGGGGGCATCCAGGCCTTGTCCGGGGCAGAACTGACCGTAAAGGCCGGCGACATTTCCGCGATAATCGGCCCTAATGGTGCGGGCAAGACCACGCTGCTTGGAGTTGTGAGCGGCGCGGTGACCCCTCTCTCTGGTTCCGTACTGCTTGCCGGGAAAGACATCACCGGGCGGCCGACCCATGAGCGGGCCAGGGAAGGGGTGGTGCGCACCTTCCAGAATCTCGAAATTTTCTCCAACATGACCGCCCTGGAGAACGTGCTGACCGGGGCGCACCTGAAAATAGGCTATTCTCTGCTGGACAGCCTGCTGCGCACCCCGCGCTTTGCGCGCGAAGAGAAGCGTATGCGAGAACGCTGCATGGAAAAACTTGAGTTCGTCGGGTTGGCGGACAAGAAGGACTCCTTGGCCGTTGACCTGCCCTACGGCGAGCAGCGCCTGCTGGAGATGGCCAGGGCCATCGCCTCGGATCCCAAGCTTTTGTTGCTCGACGAGCCGGCGGCAGGCATGAACAACAAGGAAACGGCCCAGTTGGGAACCATCATCAGGCGCATCCGCGACGAATTAAAAATTGGCGTGGTTCTGGTGGAGCACGACATGGAGCTGGTCATGGACATCTCCGACCGGATCATGGTGCTCAACTTCGGCAGCGTGCTTGCCGAAGGCACGCCGGTAGAGATCCAAGAAAATCCCGAGGTCGTGGCGGCCTACTTGGGCGAGGACTGATGCTCACCCTCACCAACGTCGATATCTCCTACGGTAAGATAACGGCAGTGCGCCGCGCCTCTTTGCATGTGGACTCCGGGGAGATCGTGGCCCTTATCGGGGCCAACGGCGCGGGCAAGACCACGCTTCTTACGGCCATATCCGGGCTGTTGAGGCCCTCCGCTGGCGGCATTGTGTTTGACGGCCAGGACATCACCAAGGCCGCTCCTGATAAAATTGTGCGCCTGGGACTCTCCCACGTTCCCGAACGCCGTCTGGTGTTCAAACCCTTGAGCGTAACCGACAACCTCCTTTTGGGGTCTTACACCCGCAGGGGGCGGACTCCCCGCGCCGAGTTGGACAGGGACCTGGAGTCGGTCTACGCGATGTTCCCTGTGCTCAAGGAACGCGCGGGCCAGCCCGCTGGCACCCTCTCCGGCGGCGAGCAGCAGATGCTGGCCATCGGCCGGGCCCTCATGTCCGGGCCGAAGATGCTTTTGCTGGACGAGCCGGGCATGGGCCTTGCCCCAACGGTGTGCCGCGATATTTTCAAGCGCGTCATGGAATTGCGCGCCGAGCGCGGCCTCACCGTGCTGCTGGTGGAACAGAACGCCAAGAGCGCTCTGGCCGTTGCCGACAGGGGCTATGTGTTGGAGACGGGACGGGTCATTCTGCAGGGTCAATCTTCGGAGCTCCTGGCCAACCGCGACGTGCAGCGGGCCTACTTAGGCCGTGATAAAACTCAAGAGGAGCAGTTTTCATGAAGCGCGCGTTCATTATTACCACATTGATTTTAGCCTTGGCCGCCATGGCGTTCGCCCAGGGAAAAATCATCCTCGACTACAAGGGTATGTTCTTTGGGAAAGATTTTTCCGAATTCAAGCACCTCAAGCAGGCTCGCCAAAGCGGGGATATTATCTTCTACACCAAGTATGGTGACGACCTGACCTTCCAGAGCGTGCCCGTCAAGGATCAGATGTATGGCTTTTACAAGGGCAAATTCTGTCTGGCCATGTTCACGGCCCAGGGCCCAAGCTCTTACAACACGCTAAAAGCCTATTTCGACGCCACCTATGGCCCCGCCGTCCAACCCAAGGTGAACGTAAAGCAATATACCTACACGGCAGGTGACGTGACCATTGAATTGGGTTTCGACGACACCCGCAAGGTGGTCGATGTGAGCTATGTTTACAGGCCCATTGTTCGCCAGTTCATGCCCGCTGGAGGCAGCAAGTAGCACTTCGATCGGCTTCGCGCAGGAGACAAGGTCATGATGTGGGAACCGAAATACGAATCCATGGACGCCGGGCAGCTGGCCCAGCTTCAGCTTGAGCGCCTCCAGTCCACGCTGACCCGCGTGGCCCGCAACGTCCCCTACTACCGCAAGACCTTCGGGCAACTGGGCATAGACCCGGACGACATCCGCTCCCTGGATGACCTGCGCCGTCTGCCCTTCACCACCAAGGCGGTGCTGCGCGACGCCTATCCCTACGGCTTCTTCGCTGTGCCTCTTCGCGAAGTTGTCCGTCTGCATTCTTCTTCCGGCACCACGGGGAAGTCCACCGTGGTCGGCTACACAGCCGGCGACCTGAAAAAATGGGCTGCGCTGACCGCCAGGGTACTCACTGCCGGAGGCGTCACCCGCGAGGATGTGGTGCAGATCGCCTTCAACTTCGGCCTGTTCACGGGCGGGTTCGGCTTCCACCAAGGAGCCGAGGCCCTGGGCGCGGCCGTGGTTCCGGCTTCCAGCGGCAACACCCGCCGCCAGGTGGCCATAATGCAGGACTTCAAAACCTCCGTGCTGGTGTGCACCCCGAGTTACGCCCTGCATCTGGCCCAGCGCATGGAGGAGATGGGCGTGAACGCCAACGCGCTCAGCCTGCGCTACGGCCTGTTCGGGGCTGAGTCCTGGTCCGAATCGGCGCGCCTGCAAATTGAAGATCGGCTGAAACTCACAGCCACGGATAACTACGGCATAAGCGAAGTGATGGGACCCGGCGTTTCCGGGGAATGCCTGGAGCGAAACGGCCTGCACATAAACGAGGACCACTTCCTTGCGGAAGTGATCGACCCGGCCTCCGGAGAACCAGTATCTGAGGGGCAGCAAGGCGAGTTGGTCATCACCACTCTCACCAAAGAGGCCTTTCCTCTGGTTCGATTCCGCACAGGCGATTTGACGCGCATCCTGCCAGGGCCATGCCCCTGCGGACGGACGCTCAAACGCATGGAGCGAGTGCGCGGCCGGGTGGACGACATGCTCATCATCCGTGGAGTGAATGTCTTCCCCAGCCAGATCGAGGCTGTCCTCCTAGAGATCGAAGGCACCACACCCCAGTGGCGGGTCGTGCTGGAGCGCGAGCGCAATCTGGACAGGGCCACGGTGGAGCTGGAAGTTGCCGAGAAATTCGTTTTCGACCGCATCGCTGACCAGCAGCATTTCCTGGACATGGTGCGCAAGCGCTTGGCTTCCGAGCTTGGCGTAGGTTTCGAGGTGCGCATGACCGAGCCCGGCCAGCTCTCTTCCGAGGAAGACAAGGCCAGGCGAGTGCTGGATAAGCGCGAAGAGTAGAGCTGATTCGGGGCTACACGGCCCAAAGAGTAATAAACGGCCGGAGGCTTGCACCCCCGGCCGTTCATCTTTGGAACCGGGTTAGACGGTTTTTCCGGAAAGGCTTGAACCGGAGTATTTGTTCTGGCGCTGTGCCTTCTGGTATTTCGAGAAGGTGTTGGAAAGGGCGCTCTGGGCCTTGCCGATTTGAGCGAACTCGCCTTTGCTGATGGAGCCGTCAGCCATAGCCTTGTCGATGAACTCTTGTTCAGATGTCTCCAGCTTGGTCAGGGCTTCCCCTTGCTTCTTGCTGATGGTGCCGGCCGACAAGGCCTTGGTGATGGTCTCGTGCATTCGCTTTTGCATGTTCTGGATGAGCTTCAGGGTCTGATCCTGGTCCTGCATGGGCAGGGGACTTCCCGAAGAGGCGTTGGCTGTGGTCTTGGTGGTCTTCACCTTGAGGATTTTGTCGAGCGACGCGCTCTCGGTGTCCAGGGCGCGCATGAGGCGCTGGTATTCGGCCCGGTCCAGGATGCCGTCGGCCAGGGCCTTCTTCTGCATCTCGTCGATGCTTGCGTCCATCTTCTCCAAAGAGGCCTTGTTCTTTTTGGAGAGCTTGCCGTCTGAGTCGTTGTCCTCGATGCGTTCTTCAATGCTGTCGCGGCGGCGTTCGAGGATGTCCTTAAGATATGAAGAAATGGAAGAGGAAGTGGCGGTAACGTCTGGCATGCTGAAAGCTCCTCATTGTACGGCACGGACCGGAAATATGTTCCCTGATGCGCTGATCTTTCAAAAAGAAGCCAGAATTGTGCCAGATATTCCAGGTGGAAAGTGGATTCTGTGGAAGGCGGGATCCCCGGCGGGATAGGTGCGAAGAAAAGCGGCCAGGGAGAACCCTGGCCGCTTGGTGTTACACCGAGACGCTGAGCGGTTTGTAAGTGGGCGGAGATGCGGCTGAAGCTGAAGCTGCGGTTGCGGCTGCAGTCGTGGCGGCCGTAGTGGCTGATGCCAGGGCGGCAGCGGCTGTGGCTGCCGTGTATGAGCTCGCATCGGTGGAGAATGTCTGGTTCTGGCGATAACGGTTCACGTGCCTGCTGGCCACGTTCTGAGCATGCATGACCTGCATGAATTCCACCGGGGATATGGTGCCGTCGGCCATGGCCTTGGTCATGGTGTCGGAGGCGTTGGTCTCCATTTTCTGCAGCTTCTGAAGTTCTTCGGCTGTGAGCTGGCCAGATTCGGTCCCTGCTTTTATGCGCTCATCGAGACGCGACTGCCTGTCCTGGACGATGCCCTGGGCGATGTCCTGAAACAGCTTGCTCATCTCGCCCCAGACAGTAGTCCCGCTGGTCGTCGCGTTGGAAGCGGAGGAAGACGGGATTTGCGCATTGGAGGCCAGGGCGTCGGCACTCTGGGTGTCTGAATTCTGGGCAGTGGACTTGTTGTGGCCCAGTTGGAATATGCGCTTGCTCGCCTTGTCCTGGGCCTGCATGATCTGCGCGAATTCCGTGGGGCTCATGGTGCCGTCGGCCATCGCCTTCTGATTGAGCTGCCCGATTCTCGCTTCGATCCGGCCCAGGCGGTCCGCTTCGGTCTGGCTCAGCTGACCCGAACTGATGCCTTTGGCGATGCGATCAGCCTGGTTGAGCTCGCGCCGCTGGATCATGTCCTGGAAATATGACGATGCGCTTGCGGATGTGGAAGTGGAAACAGCATCCATGGAGGAATCTCCTGTCCGGCACTGCGCGCCGGAAAATTTTTCCTTACGGAATGTAACTTCGTAAACAGTGCGAGGCGCGTGCCATGGGCAGCATCTTCCCTGGCGGCGTTCTCTCTGCTAGATTCAGGCATCGACGCTGAGAGGAGCTTTTCATGACGAGTGATTTCACCCTGGGCCAGGGCGTGGCCTTCCATAAGATGCAGGGCTGCGGCAACGACTTCGTGATCATCGACAACCGTGAACTCAGGATCCCCGTTGAGGTCATGGCCGAATGGGCCAAGCTGGTGTGCCGCAAATGCTTCGGCGTGGGAGCGGACGGTTTGATCTTCCTGGAGGCGTCCACAGACAAGGCTCAGGCGGATTTTTTCTGGCATTTCTACAACGCCGACGGCTCCCGGGCCGAAATGTGCGGCAACGGGGCGCGGTGCGCTTCCAAGCTGGGCAATCTTTTAGGGTTTGCCCCCAAGAAACACGTTCTGGGAACCGACGCGGGCAACGTGGCTTGCGAGGTGCTGGACAGCGGGCAGGTGCGGGTTCGCCTTACCCCGGCCAAGGACCTTAAGACGGGCAAGGAACTTGACGTGGATGGGGAAAAACTCACGGTTCACTTCGTCAACACTGGGGTCCCCCACGCTGTGGTGCTGGTGGACGACGTGTCCCTGGTGGACGTCAAGCGCCTCGGAAAAGCCATTCGCTTCCATCAGGCCTTTGCTCCCAAGGGCACCAACGCCAATTTCGTCACTGTGAGGGACACGGGGCATTTGCTCCTGCGCACCTACGAGCGCGGAGTGGAGGATGAAACCTACGCCTGCGGAACTGGAGCCTGCGCTTCGGCCGTAATCGCGAACGCCCTTGGACTCACCGGCCCGGAGGTGGATGTGACCACCACCGGTGGCGAGGTGCTCGGTGTTGGCCTCGCTGACGGCAACGTTACCTTACGCGGTGCCGCAGTGATATGCTTCAGCGGAGTATTGTACCCTAAGGCAATGGGGCTCCCGGGAGTGTAGGAAAGGTCTTTGAGGAACAGGCGCCTGTTTTTCAAAGAGGAAGAGTTAATTTTTCTTGCTCCGTCTCCGTAAGCGCCCGCTTACGGAGACGGACGTGGCAACCGGAGCGTCCATGCCCCGCTATACTGGCATCAATCACCTGGCCATGGCCACGTCCGACCTGGAGGCCACGATACGGTTCTGGCGCGATCTGCTCGGCATGCGCCTGGTGGCTGGCTTGGGCCATGCAGGGTACAGGCACTATTTTCTGGAAATCTCCGAGACCGACATGATCGCCTTTTTCGAGTGGCCAGAGGTCAAACCGGTGGAGCCCAAGGACCACGGGGTGCCTGTGAAGGATCCCTTCGTGTTCGACCACGTCTCCTTCGGAGTGGCGGACCGCAACGATCTGTGGGAGATCAAGGCAAAGCTGGAGGCTGCCGGCTTCTGGGCCTCCGAGGTTATAGACCACGGATTCATCCTCTCGCTCTACAGCTTCGACCCGAATAATATCGCCATCGAATTCAGCTGGACCCAGCCTGGAGTGAACCTGCGCGAGAGGCCCCGCCTGGTGGACAAGGATCCTCCACCGGTCCGGTTGGAAGGACCAAGACCGCAACCTGGAAAATGGCCAACTCCAGAACCCGTCAAACGTGAGGACATGAAGATCTATCCTGGCGAGGGCAGGGAACTTCTGGGCAAGGGATGATGTCTGGAAATCAAAAGCAAGGCGCCCCTGAAGGTACGGACCGGCAGGGGCGTTTTTGTATCGTGAGAGTGCCTGTCGCGGTTTCAGACTGTTCTGAACTCGTGCATGTTCACCCTGTTGCGGCCTTCCCGCTTGGCGCAGTACAGAGCGTCATCTGCCAAGTGCATGAATTCGTCGCAGCTTGGAGCTCCGGAATGAGACTCCCCGGAAAGACAGGCCAGGCCGAAGCTCACGGTAAGATGGATGGGTTCCCCGGCATGGTAGCAGACGTTCTCCACCACGGCTGAGCGAAGCCGTTCGGCCAGGCAGTACGCCCCCTGGCTGCCGGTTTCAGGCAAAAGCAGGGCGAACTCTTCCCCGCCAATGCGCGCCGCTATGTCGCTTGTGCGCAGCGTGTTTTTCACCATTCGGGAAAAATGCGCCAGCACTGCGTCACCGGTCTGATGTCCGAAGGAATCATTCACGGACTTGAAGTGGTCGATGTCCGCCAATATGATGGACAAAGGCCTGGAATAGCGGTTCGCCAGGGAGAGATGTTGCTCAAGGACGTTGAAAAAGGCCCTTCGGTTAGCCAACCCCGTGAGGGCGTCGGTGGCGGCCAGCATCTCGTATTTTTTTTGCAGGACCTTTTGGTCGCTGATGTCCACCAGGGTTATGATGTCCAGGCCGTTGTGGTTCACCAGGTGCGTGCGGATGGAGCAGTCCATGCCGTTCTTGCAGCGGACCACTGCTTCCATGGGTTCCATTTCGCAGTCGTTCTCCCTGGCCCAGTCCACCCGGATTTCCCACTCCTTGGAGACGAAATCACGGTAGCTTTCTTCCGGGAAAGCCACGGGCCACCAGTCCCGCTCGTGCTTGAGCTCGGACTGGGAATACCCGAAAAGATCGCTGAACTTGTCGTTGACCATGAGAATCCCGCCGGAGCCCGAATCGAGCACCATGAGGGCGATAGGGAGGTGACTGAGGATCGAAACCGGATCGACCGGTCCTGCCAGTGAGATCATGGTGTTTACATAGCATAAAAGAAGGCCGCCCAAAAGGGCGGCCTTCTACGAATTACAGGTAAAGAAGGCTACTAAAGTCCCCCTTCCACCTCGGCCCTGACTTCCAGGGCAATCTTCCACAGGATGGTAAGCACGAAGCCCCCAACCGCGTAGATCATGAGCGCGATCATGAGTTCAGGCCCGGTGGGCAGGTACTCGGTGACCTTCTCGAAGGGGTTGGGGGTGAAACCGGCGGCGATAAGCCCCATGCCCTTGTCGATCCAGGTGCCGATGACCAGAAGGATCAGAGCGGGAACCAGCACGTCGCGGTTGTAGCGCCACTTGTACGGAATGAGCAGAATGAGCGAGGTGATGGCGAACAGGGCTGCAATCCACATGAACGGAGTCATGTAGGTGTGGCCTTCGAACCCGCTGAACAGGAACAGGATGGGGTCCATGTGCCCGGGCATGTTTGAGTAGAACGCGGTGAACACTTCCAGGAAGAAGAAGAAGACGTTCACGCACATGGCGTAGGTGATGGTGGTGGACAGGGTTTTCACGGCCTCTTTGCCTGGATCGAACTTGGTGACCTTCGAGATGAGAAGGGTCATCAGCAAGAGGATCGCGGGGCCTGAGCAGAAGGCCGAGGACAGGAAGCGGGCGGCCAGGATGGCGGTGAGCCAGTAGTGGCGGCCCGGCAGGCCTGCGTACAGGAAGGCCGTGACCGTATGGATGGAGAAGGCCCAGACGATGGAGGTATACACCAGGGGCTTCACCCACGCGGGCGGGGACACGCGCTTCCAGTAGGCCATGAGGCTGGTCCAGCCGATGACCACGTTCAGGATTAGGTAGCCGTTAAGGACCACCATGTCCCAGAAGAGGACCGAATTCGGCGTGGAGTTGATCAGCACGTTCAGCATGCGCTGGGGCTGGCCGATGTCGATGACGATGAAGCCCAGGCACATGATGACCGCGGCGATGGCCAAAAACTCGCCCATGATGATCATCTTGGAGTAGGCTTTGTAGTGGTGGAAGTAATAGGGGAGCACGAGCATGACGGCGGAGGCGGCTACGCCGACCATATAGGTGAACTGGGCGATGTAGAATCCCCAGGACACGTCGCGCGACAGGCCGGTGATCATCAGGCCGTTGTTGAGCTGCACGAGGTAGAAACCACCGCCGATGCCCATGATGGCAAGAAAGGCCATCAGCACTCCGAAGTAGCGGGGGCTTCCCTTTAGGGCTTTTTCGATCATGACCGCTCTCCTAGAGGATGTAGAAGACGCTCGGCTCGGTGCCGGCGCTGGGGTTGCGTCTGATGGCGTACTTCTCTTTCAGCACCTTGCGGACCTCGGACTTGGGGTCTGCAAGGTCGCCAAAGATCATGGCGCCTCCCGAGGCCTCGACACACAGGGGCATCTTGCCCTGGGCCAGTTTCTCCACGCAGAAGGTGCACTTCTCCACCACGCCGCGGGTACGGTGAGGGTAGAGCAAGTTCATGTCCTTGATGAAGTCTTGGGGATCCCGGAAGTTGAAGCTACGGGCGCCGTAGGGGCAGCCGGCCATGCAGTAGCGGCAACCGATACAGCGGTGGTAGTCCATGACCACCAAGCCCTCATTGTTCTTGAACGTGGCCTTAGTGGGACACACGCGAACACAAGCGGGATTCGCGCAGTGGTTGCACAGAAGCAGGTACTTACGGTGCTCCTGGGCATCTGCCAGGAATGCCGGGCGCTCGGTCGGGAAGGCGCCGTGGAATTCATCGGTCCAAATCCACTTGATCTCCTGCTTTCCAGGAATCTCAGGCACGTTGTGGTACGCGTGGCAGGCAGTGATAACTTTTTTGAACAGGGCGTCGTCGAACTTGGCCGTGTCGATGACCATTGCCCACTGCTTGGCCGTGATAGGCTTGGCAAAGTCCGTAGCGGTGGGGAGGGCGTCGGCGGCCTGGGCACCCTGTCCAAGGAAGCCCAAGGTTCCGGCCGAGAGCCCCAGGGCCGAAACGCCGGCCAGCTTCATGAAGTCACGTCTGGAGCGTTGCATGTTATTTCCCCCCCTCTTTCTTCACGGGCGAGATGTTGTGGCAGGTCCAGCAGTAGGGGGTGACGCCCACCGCCTCGTGACACTTGTCGCAGAACTTGTCCTTGTTCTCGTGGCAGCCCATGCAGGTGTTGGTCAGGCTCATGTTGAACTGCTTTCCCGCTTCGTTGGTGTAGACCCGCTTGCCGTTGCGGATCACGTCGTCGCGCCATTCGTTCAAGAGAACCATGTGCACGTCGCGCATCTTTTCGGTCTTGAGCACGCATTCCTTGACGTTCTTGGGCTTCTCGGTCTCGATTTTCAGCTCTGGCTGCCCGATCCCCTTGATGAAGGGGAACAGCACCAGGCCGAGGAAGATGATCAGGCCCGGGATGATGTATTTGGCGTTGTACATTATTCCTCCTCCTCAGACCCTTCGATGCCGGGCAGGTCTTCCTGGCGCAGGTTCATGGTGCGCTCTTCCTCGCCTTCGAAGACCAGGGCATTGCCAACCAACTCGTGCAGGCCGGTGACCGTGACCCCGGGAGCCCAGTAGTCGGCCAGGCCGGGCAGGGTGGCGCGGTCGATGGCGCAGATGCAGCTCATGGTGTTTACCCCGAACTTCTCCTGCACGTAGTTAAGGGCGTTCCCGCGGGGCAGACCGCCGCGCAGGCGCATTTCGGTGAACTCGCCGTTGTTAAGGCCAGCGCCACCGCCGCAGCAGAAGGTCTGCTCGCGGATGGTCTGGCTGGGCATATCCACGAATTTCTCAACCACATTCTGGAGCACGTAGCGGGGCTCGTCGAAGAAGCCCATGCCGCGCGAGGTGTTACAGGAGTCGTGCCAGGTGGCCACGATGCCCGCGTTGCGGCTCTTATCGAGCTTGAGCTTGTTGTTCTTAATGAGGTCGGCGGTGAACTCCACCAGGTGGATCATCTTGGTGGACTTGGCGTTGTTGAACACCGTGCCGGTGATGGGGCTCTTGGGTACTTCCAGGAAGTCGGCCGGGCCGTTCATGGTGTCCATGAACTGGTTGAGCACACGCCACATATGGCCGCACTCGCCGCCGATGATGTACTTGACACCCAGACGCTGGGCTTCGTGGTACATCTTGGCGTTCAACTTCTTCATCCATTTGTCGTTGGTGAAGGAACCGAAGTTGCCGCCTTCCGAAGCGTACGTGGACCATGTGACGTCCAGGTCCAGGTAATCGAACAGCAGCAGGTAGCCCATGAAGGTGTAGATGCCGGGCTCGGCGAAGATGTCGCCGGAGGGCGTGATGAAGAGGATCTCCGCGCCCTTGCGGTGGAAGGTGGGTTCCACGCGCCTGCCGGTGATGGTCTCGATGTCGTCGACAAGGAAGTCCATCATGTCCTTGAAGGCATGGGGCTGGATGCCCAGGTGGTTGCCGGTGCGGTTGCAGTTGGCCACCGGCTCCAGGATCCAGTTGATGTTCACGCCGATGCGGTTCATCAGGTCACGCGCCAGGAAGGTGATCTCAGCGGTGTCGATGCCGTAGGGGCAGTAGAGCGAACAGCGGCGGCACTGGGTGCACTGGTAGAAGTACATGAACCATTCTTTGATCACGTCTTCTTCCAGCTTGCGGGCACCTGCCAGCTTGCCCAGGATCTTGGCCGCAACGGTGAACTCGCCGCGGTAGATGGAACGCAAAAGTTCCGCGCGCAGCACCGGCATGTTTTTGGGGTCGCCGGAGCCGATATAGAAGTGGCACTTATCGGCGCAAGCACCGCAGCGCACGCACACGTCCATGAACACCTTGAGGGAGCGGTACTTCTTCAGAAGCTCGCGGAACCCGTCTGTGATGATCTCTCTCCAGTCGGGCGGTAGCTTCCAGTCCTCTTCCTCAGGGTTCCAGTCCCTGGGGTTAGGCAGCCCGAGGTATTTGAGCACGTCGGGTTTGCCGGGGTATGAGTAGTTTCCGAGCTTGAACTCTGGCTTGACGTCCATCCACGGCTCTGCAGGCGTGGAATAGTTGACGTTCATGACTTCTTCAGGCGGCGCCATCTTCGACATACGATCTCCCTTGTGGAAATACGCCCAGCCCAGGGCGGTTTAGGCTTCCTTGTCCACCGGCAGGCCGGCCTCGATCATCTTCTCGCGGAAGTCGTCCTCGTAGTCCGCATAGCTGTGCGGCTTGATGGACGGATCGTTCCAGGGGTTGATGTACCGCTCCATGCGGGTATTGTTGGGCAGGTTCCGGGTGGGGCTTAAGAAAACGCCTCCCAGATGCATGAGCTTGGAGAAGGGGAAGTACGCCCACAACACGCACACCAGGAAGAAGTGCATGTAGAACGACCAGTCGATGTTGGGCGGGATTACCGGCTTGAAGCTCACGAGCCCGATGACCAGCTGCTTGATGGCGATGACGTCCACCTTGGCGAAATACCGCATGTAGATGCCGGACAGGGCGATCGCCAGGATCAGGAACAGGGGAAAGAAGTCGGAGGCCAGGGAGATGTAGTTGACCTTGGGGTCGTAGATGCGCCTGGCCAGCAGGAAGGTCACGCCCACCACGAAGAAAACGTCGGTCAGGTAGAGAGTGGGAACGCCAATCTGCAGGATGGAGTCCACGAACTCGACGCCCGTGATGACCATGGGCACTGGCTCCAGGAAGAAGCGGAAGTGCCTGATGAATACGATGAGGAAGCTGTAGTGGAACATGAGAGAGAACAGCCACAGCGACTTGTCCGACCCATATGCCACTCTGCCTTCCTCAGGGCGGTTGTCCAGCTTGGTGTTGCGGAACAGGCTCCTGAAGCAGAGGACCTCCAGGGCCATACGGATGAATGTCTGGCCCGGGGTGGAGGGGTTATCGAACTTCGCCTGCTTCACCCAGGGCAGGGAGTACTGTTGTCCGCCCGTGGTGGCGATTGAGAAGGGCTGAGGCGTAGATGCCCAACCGATCACCTTTTTAATGAACCCCGCCACGAAAATCGCGACGGCCACGTACGGGACTATTGTCCCGAACACCTTCGCCATTCCCGCCCCGGCCCCCAGGGCCGGCAGGGCGGCCAATGCCGCTACGGCCAGTAATGCGGTTACGAGTCCAGCCATGTACCCTCCACCTCGCGTTGAACCTTTGCGCTCCGCCGGCTACTTGGCCGGCTCGCCCTCGCCGATGCCCACGATCAGTTGGGCGCGTTTCAGAAGTTGCACCTGCTCCCGTCTGAGATCCTGCAGTTTGATCTCAAAGAGCTTCTCTCGGCATTTCGAATATAAATCGAGGCTGGCCAGGGCCAGCCCGTCGATCCGTGATTCCAGGGCCACAAACTGCTCCCAGATGTCCAACTTCTTGATCTCGTACCAGAGCCGTTCCCTGATGGTTTTCTTTAGCAGGAAGATGAACCCCGCGGCCTGCGAGGGAGCGAAGTTCTGCACAGCACGGACCCGGATGAGTTCGTCAAGATAGTCCAGGACGGATTCGAGCGCCTTGCTATCTTCTTTTTTCACAAGGTAGTCGACCACGGCCTGAACCCCCTCAAGGGTGCGGACCGCCACGGGATTATGGAAGGGGTCGCCGCCCTTCTTCCAGAGTTTGGCCGTTTCCGGGGGGTACGTGTCCAGGATATGGTGATACCAATCCTGCACGATGGCCTCCCGGTTGGCGGCCAGAAGTTCCTCGACAGTGTTCATGGATGCCCTGCATGCGGCTAAGGTGTTGCCTTGTTCGCCCCGTCACAAACGCCACTCCACATAGCGCGAGGGTTTCATCCTGTAAAGATTGAAAACGCTCTGGAGAGGGTTCATGAGCTGAAAATTGCGGGAAAAATTATGCTTGTGGTTTACAGGGATGTGTTTTCTGAATATCGAAAACTGTTCTCACCCGCTTCAAGATTTGGCGGGGCGTCGTGAAAAGAGAGAAATGGCATGGTGTTGTCTGATCCACAAATGGCCATCCTCAGTGCGGTGGGGCAGTTCTCTGAGGTCGCCAAATACCACGGCACCATGCCACGCAAGCTCGCTTTGGCTTACAGCGATGAGGATGTTTCGCACCTCGTGGGCGAGGCCCTGCTGGAGTGGGCCAAGTTTACCTATGGTTGCGGCAAGGAAGTGAAAGGCCTGCGCCTCACTCCGGAGGGGCAGCGCCAGCTCGAAAAGGCTTGTCGGAATGAAGCCAGCCGCCCAGTGTGCAGCGAACTGGCTTACGAACACCTTCTTATTCTGCAAGACATCTTTCATTTCAGCAGAATGCCGCGCTACCGCCGCATGATGCCCGCCAAGAAGGCGGCCCAGTATATTTCAAGCGACTTTGATGATCTGCTCAATAGAGGGTACATCTTGAAGATGAAGCTCAAGATAGAAGGGGAGCGAACCCTCAAGGGCTATGTAATATCCGGAAAAGGTGAGCAGGCTCTCAAAAAGGCCAAAATGACATCATAAGAAGGCTCCGGGAGGAGCCTTTTTATGTTGAACCAAGCAACAGGAGGGGCAGAAGAAATTCAAGAAACGGGTGGATTCTAGGCCGCCTCGTCCGGAGCGCCGATGCGCATGCTCGCATCTTCGATGCGGCGCCACGAAACCTCCAACGCGATTTTTTCCTTAGCTTTTTTCTGGGATACCTTAAGGGCCACGTCCATTACGCCGCGCGGTTTGAGCGTCAGGCAGTCCTCGCCCACAGTCATGCAGACCGAGCCGGCCTTGAACCCGGCAACCACGTCTTCGAGGTAGGCGATCACTTCCTTCACATCCATCACGCCTTCCATCTTCACCTTGTTCTTACTCACCTTGTTCTCCTTTTCACAAGCAGGTGTCGCACAGGCTTTTCGACTCCAATTCCGCTCGGCGTGGTTGGAGCAGGCAAGGCGTCCAGTGGGCCTGCTTTAGGGGGTACGGTTCCATTCCTGGAAACCATAGCGCCCAAAGGTGACGATATGATTGCGGAAAGAATTTCAGCGAAGTCGGGCAGTCATGCCCTTTATCGCGGCCAGGGCGCTCTGGCGTTTTATGTCAAGCCGGTCGCCTGTGAACAGGAAGTGCTCGGCAGTGGCTGTCCCGGACACTGACCAGCCGATCCAGACCGTGCCCACCGGTTTTTCCGGGGTCCCGCCCGTGGGCCCGGCCACGCCGGAGATGGCAATGGCGCATTCGGTTTTGAGCCTGTCCGCCGCCCCCTGGACCATGGCCAGGACGGATTCGCGGCTTACTGCACCATGGTAAGCCAGCACATCTTCGTCAACGCCGAGCATCTCCTGCTTGATCCTGTTGGCGTAGGCCACCACTCCGCCAACGTACCAGTCTGAGCTGCCGGACACATTGGTAAGCTCGCTGGCCACCAGGCCGCCCGTGCAGGATTCGGCCGTGGCTAGCCACCAGCCCCGCGAGGTGAGCTCCTTGGCCAGTTCCGTCACGGCTTCGCCGATGTGGTCCCATCCCATAAAAAACGCCTCCCTGCTTGACCCCGCATTTGCGGCGACGTAAGACCCCGGCCACCATACACAAGCTCCCCGGAGGCCGCCAATGCTCGATGTGCGCTTCGTGCGCAAGAACCTGGACGTCGTCCGCCAGGCCTTGGCCAACCGCCAGATGAATTTGGACCTGGACCAGTTTGTCCGCCTGGATGAAACCCGCCGCACCTTGCTTGCGGAGGTGGAAGCCTTAAAGAACGAGCGCAACGCCTCGTCCGGCGAGGTCGCCAAGTTGAAGCGCTCCGGGCAGGACGCCTCCCACCTCATGGAGCGGCTCTCGGCCGTGTCCGAGCGCATCAAGATCCTGGACGAAGGCGTGCGCACTGCGGACGAGCAGTCCGAGGCCTTTCTCTATTCCATCCCCAATGTCCCGCATTCCACCACGCCGGTGGGCAAGGATGAAAAGGACAATCCGGTCATCCGTACGGTGGGCGACATCCCTTCGCTTGGCTTCACACCCAAGGAACACTGGGAAATAGGGCAGAACCTGGGGTGCCTGGACTTCGAGCGGGCGGCCAAGATCACCGGATCGCGCTTTTCCGTGCTCTGGGGCGATCTGGCCAGACTTGAGCGGGCTTTGGTCAGCTTCATGATGGACATCCAGACCAGGGAGCACGGCTACACCGAGGTGGCTCCCCCCTACATTGTCAATTCCGACAGCTTGCGCGGCACCGGCCAGCTGCCCAAATTCGAGGAAGACCTCTTCAAGCTGGGTTTCAAGGATTACTACCTCATTCCCACGGCCGAGGTGCCCCTGACCAACCTGCACCGCGACGAGACCCTGGAAGAGGCCGACCTGCCCAAGGCCTACTGCGCCTACACCCCCTGCTTTCGTTCCGAGGCAGGGTCCTACGGCAAGGACACCAAGGGGCTCATACGCCAGCACCAGTTCGACAAGGTGGAACTGGTCCGCTTCTGCCGCCCCGAAGAGTCCTACGAGCAGTTGGAGCTTTTGACCACCCATGCCGAAGAGGTGCTCAAACGGCTGAACCTGCCCTACCGGGTGATCGCCCTGTGCACCGGGGACCTGGGATTCTCCTCGGCCAAGACCTACGACATCGAGGTCTGGCTGCCCGGCCAGAACGCATACCGGGAAATCTCGTCGTGTTCCAATTTCGAGGATTTCCAGGCGCGCCGGGCTGGCATCCGCTTCAAGCCCAAGGGCGGCAAATCCCAGCTCGCGCACACCTTGAACGGTTCAGGCATGGCTGTGGGACGAACCATGGTGGCCCTTCTGGAGAACTGCCAGCAGGCCGACGGCTCGGTGGTCCTGCCCGAGGCGCTGGTGCCCTACATGAACGGCCAGAGCGTGCTCAAATCGTGATCCGCGCGGCGGTGGTGGCTGCGGGCGTCTTCGCCATGGCCGCGCTCTTCTACATGGAGCTCAGGCAGGCGCTTCTGCTGGCCGCGCTGGCCGGGGGAACCGCCTGGGTTCTGGAGAAGGTGGGCAGGTAGGGCCGGGAGAGTTCGGTTTTCGCTCTGGCAGCGCCGCCTCGCTACATGTCCAAAAGAAACGACCGGGCCAGTCCCAGCACTTCCTCGTATGGGCGCTTGTTCTTGAGCGCCATGGACAATTCCAATCCCATACGCATCTTGTGGGTGGCATCCACAATCAATTCCCTGGCCTGGGCGTCCAGGCGGCGGCGGATGAACGGTTCCTCCAACCCGTCTATGCACAGGCGCAGCCCGTCCCCCAGAAAGGGGAAGGATATGCCCGGCAAAAACGTCTGCAGCCCGGTTTTACCCTGGCGGCGCGCCCAGAGGACGAAAAAGAGCAGCTTGAGGATGAGCTCTTCAGGCCTTGTGAGGTGGGAGACGTCGGGAAAAACGGCCGGGTCCAGGTCGCCCGCCCGCATGGTTTCGATAAGTCCCTGGGCCTGCTCCATGGCTCGCGACTCGTCCAGGACCGGCATGCCGAACGCTCCGGCCAGGGTGATGAGCGTCTTAGCCGGGTTTTCGCCCAAAGCGATGGAGCAGGCAGTCTGGCGGATGAGCAGGAGCTTTCGGCGGAAATCCCGGGCCAGGGTCAGGGATTTATTCTTTCCCATGCGCCTGGCCGTGTCGTCATCCAATTCGGACGACGCCACCTGGAGCAGCAGCCTGGTGTAGGGTTCCGTGGCGTATTGGAGCTCCTCGGCCAGGGCCTCTGGTCCACGCCGTTTGTCCATGAGGCGCTTCACGGAGAGCCAATATGCCGCGTAGCCGGCTGCGGGAATGGTGATGAGGTCCAACGAGGATTGGACCGGGCTTGGTTCGGCCATGCCCCATCTTGCAAAATGCACGGGAGAGAGGCAAGCATTTGCCATGAATGAAATGAACGGTAAGCCGATACAATCCTGCTGACCACCCAAACAACCGGCGGTCCAGTCGGTTTCTTGCGATAATGCCCCTGTGTCCAATGAGCTGAACTCACTGTTGAGCAAGGATACGGGTGTTCCGCGTGGTGATTCATCCTGCCAAGCCGGTGTCCCGCTCAATTTGGGCGTGTCGTGCTGTGGAACAGGCATACCGGAGTTGGCGCAAATTCCAGGATACCGGCGATGGCATTTTGTGGACAGTCTTCTCAACACTCCCATCGGACCAGTCCCCAGAGTAATAACACGTCTCGAACGGCCAGACCGAATCGGCGCTATTTTAGTACGCCTGGGCATCGGCCGGGGGCGCTACCGGGTTGCTCCCGGCCTCTACGCAGTGGGAACCCCGGGACCTGAAAGCCCTGTGCTGGTAACGGCCAACTACAAGCTCAGTTTCGACTCCCTGCGCAAAGAGCTGTCAGGTTTGGACGCCTGGATACTGGTGCTGGACACCAAGGGTGTGAACGTGTGGTGCGCGGCAGGTAAGACAACCTTTGGCACAGCGGAGCTCGTCTCGCGGATTCGTGCCGTGGGCCTTGAGAAGCTGGTGAACCATCGCAAGGTGGTGGTGCCCCAGCTTGGCGCGCCTGGCGTTGCCGGACACGATGTCAAGGCCTCCACGGGATTCCGGGTCGTGTTTGGTCCGGTGCGCGCCTCGGATGTCCGGGCCTTTCTCGCAGCCGGCATGAAGGCCACCCCGCACATGCGCCGGGTGCATTTCCCGGCCTTGGAGCGTGTGGTGGTCGGTCTGGTGGAATTCGCCAACGAGCGAAAGACCATGGCGCAATTGGCCTGTGCGTTGTTCGTTCTGGCCGGGATAGGAGTGGATGTTTTTTCCTTCTCCCGGGCTTGGCTCGGGTTGTGGAGCGGCTTTGCCGCCTACTCACTTGGGTTCGTGGCTGGGAATGTGCTCACCCCATTGACCCTTCCCTGGCTGCCCGGGCGCTCTTTCAGCTTCAAGGGTGCAGTGGCCGGCGCCATGGCCGGACTTGGTGTGCTCGCACTGGGAGTGCCTGGCCTCACCAGTGCCGGCCTGTGGCTTGGCAGCGTGGTGGCGGGTTCCTGGTACGGGATGAACTTCACCGGCTCTTCCACGTTCACTTCCCCCTCCGGCGTTGAGAAAGAGATGCGCCGGGCGCTTCCTTTCCAGGCTGGCGGGCTTATACTTGCCGTGATTCTTTGGCGCTTTGGACTCGCGGGCTTGTGATGGTTCATTTCCGGGGGGGACGATGAAGGGACTGCGATACATTGAGGGAGTGGCAACCCTTAGCTTGGATCAGGAAGCCTGCACGGGCTGCGGCGTCTGCCGCGAGGTTTGTCCCCATGGGGTGTTCGGGCACGGGACAGGCAAAGCCAGCATAGAGGATTTGGACGCCTGCATGGAATGCGGAGCCTGCGCCCTCAACTGCCGCGAGAAAGCGATATCCGTGAGCCAGGGGGTAGGATGCGCCAGGGCCATCATCCATGGTTGGATTTCCGGAGGACCTCCCACGTGTGATTGCGGGGGAGACGGCGGTTCCACCTGCTGTTGAGAGGGGCGACGAGAAGAGCAGGGGCTCCGCCCCTGGACCCCGGCAAGGCTCCGCCCTGCACCCGTCAGGGGGATGATCCCCCTGGACCCGCTAAATATTTCGCGCCGCTCACCTGGAATAGAAGTGAGCGGCGCGAAACGGTTGAAGTATTTAAAATGATTGGATTGCGCGGTACGTCATCCCGGCTACTTCATGTACGCATTCCCGATGGAGAATCCGGCACCCAGGAGAGGGCCAAGCCCGTAGTACTGGCGCGAGCCTGGCGCGAATATAACGGTCCCGAGCTTTACCAAGTCAATCTTGCCGTCCGGATCCAGAATGTCCGGGTCGGCCTTTACGTCCTTTACTTCCCCGATGAACTGCGTGTGCAAGCCGATCTCTGTAACGTGTGAAACGGCGCACTCGATGATCAGCGGGAATTCCTTGATGTACGGGGCGTTGACCAAGTCGCTCTTGACCGCGGTCATGCCCGTGGCGGCGAACTTGTCCGTGTCCCGGCCAGAGGCGATGCCGAAGTAGTCGGTCACGGCCGCATGGTCCTGGCGAGGGATGCAGATGGTGTATGCCTTTGTGTCCGAAATACACCCGTGGGTGTAGGTGGCGGCCCGAAGAGAGATGGTCATGCTGACTGGTTTCGAACAACAGATGCCCCCCCAGGCGATGGTGGCACCGTTGGCTTTTCCGGCTTTGTCGTAGGCGCACACCACCCAGGCGGGCGTGGGCGAGGCCAAAGTTTTCGATCCGAGCGATACTTTCATAAAGATGTCCTTCAGGCGGTTTGCCATCCGTTGCGGTGGATGCGTTCGGGTTTGTAACGGTCGGCCCGTCCGGAGGGTTGGTCCGGGTGGCCGATGGGTATGAAGCTGTGCGGGATGACCGAGTCAGGGATGTGAAGGAGCTTGCGGAAGCTCTCCACCCGGCCCTGGTCAGGGTACACGCCCACCCATACCGCTCCAAGCCCCTGGGCGTGCAGGGCCAGGAGCAGGTTTTCCACGGCCGCGGAGCAGTCGATCACCCAGTACCCGGGATACTTTTCCAGGCCGGGTTCGGCGCATACCAGGATGCCGGCCTGGGCCTGGAGGGTCATTGCCGCATAGGGGTGGAATTGCGGGATTGTATCCAGGATGCCGCGTTCGTCGATGAGGACGAAATGCCAGGGCTGGGCATTGCCAGCGCTGGGAGCGGCCATGGCCGCCTGGAGTGCCGTGTCGATAAGGGCTGGGTCCACGGGGTCGGCGGTGTATTTGCGTATGGACCGGCGGGTGAACAAGCAGTCGAGTGTGTTCACGAATACCTCCTGAGTGGCATTGATACTGCTTGGTACCCCCGACCAGAAGTTGCGTCCAGGTACGGTCCAAAATGTAAGTGTCCCTGGCGGGCGTTGCTCAAATCATGGCCTCGAGCACCTGGATCACTGCGGCGAAATCCAGCTCGCCCAATCCCTTGGACATCCCCTGGTTGAAGAGCTGCAGGTTCTGGAAAGCGCTCGGGGCAGGGCAGCGAAGCGAGCAGGCCGTATCGGTAACGAACTTCAAGTCCTTGGCCATGTGCTTGAGAGGGAACTGGGCCAGGTAATGCCGCTGGGTAAGCAATGGTTCCTTGATTTTGAATAGGTCGCAGGCCATGGGGCCGCCAAGCACCACCTGGAGCATGGTCTCCAGGGAGAGGCCTCCGGCCTTGCCGAAGGTGAGCATCTCCGAGAGGCCGCACATCATGTTGGCCAAGAGCAGGTTCACAGCCATCTTCATCATGGTGCCCATGGGAGCTTCGCCGCAGTACACCACCTTTTTGCCCATGCTGAGCAGCAGCGGCTCCATGGCATCCACCGCGTTCTTTGGGCCACCGGCCAGGATGACCAGGGTGCCTTGCTGGGCGGGAATTTTGGAACCGGAGACCGGGGCGTCGATGAACGTGGCTCCTGTGTCCGCCACTTTGGCCGCCAGGTCCGCGGTGTACTCGGGAGAGACGGTGCTCATGTTGATCACGGTCTTGCCTTGCCCCAGGGCGGAGGCCATGCCGTCCTCTCCCCAGATGATGGCGTCGATGGCTTGTGGCCCGGTAACCATGACCACCAGGATGTCGCGTTCCTTGGCCAGGGCCAGGGGAGTGTCGTGATAGGCCAACCCGGGTATGGAGTCGGGCAGGGGTCTTGTGCGGTTGTAAACGGCCACGTCGTGGCCGGCCTTGGCGATATTTAAGGCCATGGGCTTGCCCATGATGCCCATTCCGGCGAATCCCACCTTCAGTTTCATTTGCAACGTCCTTGCGCTATGGGTGCAGGGAAGTAAAACACCATACGCCGTAGCCATACCAATACGGCCGGGATGTCAAGCCAATGGTCGTAGGAACGCGCATCCTGCATCTGGACATGGACGCCTTTTTCGCCTCGGTGGAGCAGCTGGACGACCCGTCTCTGCGCGGCAAGCCTGTGATCGTGGGCAAAGGCGACAGGGGGGTGGTGTCCGCCGCATCCTACGAGGCCAGGAAATTCGGGGTGCGTTCGGCCATGCCTGTGGTGCAGGCCAGAAAACTCTGTCCCCAGGGCATTTTCGTTGGCGGTCGCATGCGCCGTTACGCCGAGGTTTCACGCCAGGTTATGGCCGTTCTGGGCGAGTTTTCCCCTCTGGTGGAGCAGGCATCCGTGGACGAAGCCTATATGGACGTTACCGGCACGGATAAGCTTTTCGGCCCTCCAGAAGAACTGGCCCGGCGCATACAGGCCAGGGTGTTGGAAGCCACTGGCCTCTCCTGCTCCGTTGGTATCGCCCCTGTGAAGTTTCTAGCCAAGATCGCCTCAGACTTTCGCAAGCCAGGCGGCGTGACCATCATCGAACCTCAAGACGTGGCAGCGTTTCTTCAAGGCCTCCCCGTGGGCAAGATTCCCGGAGTGGGTGGGAAAACCCTTCCCCGGCTGGCATCTTTCGGGGTGAAGACCTGCGGGGATGTGCTGCGCTATTCCCAGGAGTTCTGGGAGAACCACCTTGGCGAGTGGGGCAGGGTGCTGCACCAGAGGGCGCAAGGGATCGGGTCCACGACCGTGGTGACCCACTCTGAGGCCAAGTCCTCCAGCGCGGAGAACACCTTCGAGAAGGATACTTCGGACGTGGAGGAACTCAAGCGCTGGATGTTCAGGCAGTCCGAGCGGGTGGGGCGGGATTTGCGCAAGCACGGCTTGCTGGGCAAAACGGTGACTCTCAAGGTGAAGTATGAGGATTTCAATCAGATAACCAGAAGCCATACCCTGGGAGAACCGACGGACTTGGACGAGGTGATCTTCGAGGCCGCGTGCGCGCTGCTTTCTCAGGTATCGCTCACAAGGAAGGTTCGGCTTATCGGGGTGGGAGTGTCCAATTTTTCCAAGGGGCCGGACCAGTTGAGCCTCTTGCCGGACAAGGGCAAGGAGAGACTCGGCAAGCTGGACCGGGCCGTGGACGCCATCCGGGACAAGCACGGCAAGGCGGCAGTGAAACGGGGGCGGCTTTTTGAGGGCGAATAAGCCAGGGCGGTTCAGTACAGCAGGGCGTACATGGCCTGGTTGCCCAGAATCCGCTTCACGTAGTCCCTGGTCTCCGTATAGGGGATGAACTCCACGAAAAGCTCCTGATCAAGCCCGCCCAGAAATTCTCGCCACACTCCGATCTTCACCCGCCCGGCATTGTAGCTGGCCAACGTCAGGGCCAGGTTCCCGCCATACTCCTCGTAGCGCTCCAGGAAATACCGCACCCCGTAACGGACGTTCACGGCCGGGTCCTTCAGGCTCTCAGCCTTGAATCCTCTCTCCCCCAGCTTTTCGGCCAGTGTTCTGGCTGTGGAAGGCAGCACCTGCATGAGCCCCACGGCTCCGGCTCCGGACACTGCCTCCGGCTCGAAAAAGCTCTCCTGGCGTATGAGCCCCCGGATGATGTTCGCGTCCACGCTTGTTCCAGCCAGGTTGCGAAGGATGAGGTCCTGGAAGCGATTGGGGTAGACGATGTCGCGAAGTGGCTGAAGCTCCTGGCGGGATCCTCTGGCCAGGCAGCCCCAGAAGGCTCGGGACGTAGCGCGCACGGCATTTATGTGATTGCCAAGCTCCGTGGCCAACCTAGCGTACCGCATGGCCACGGCCGGGTCCTTGGGCATTTTGGCGTTCAGGGCGGCCAGTTCGCGTTCGGCCAGTTCCGGCAAGAGCCCGGCCTGAAGCATGGCCGCACGCTCCAGGGAGGGGTTGGCCTCATCCGGAGCGCTCAGGGCGTTCACTGCCTGACAAGGGTTTGCTGTTTTGGGCGAAACCGGCATGGCCTCCAACGGGATTGCTGGCGTGTTTGTATCCAGACCAGGCTGGATGGCGTCGGCCACGGGTGCCGAAGCCGCTGGTGCTGTGGCTGTCCCCTTCATGGCGGCCAGCCTGTTGGCGGCCAGCATGCCGTAGTATCCGTTTGGCCAGCGCTCGAGCAGGGTACGCAGCCCAGCCACGGCTCGAGCCGGGTCCCCGGCGGCCTCCTTGGCCCTTGCACTCCAGTAATGGGCACCGGGGGCATAGTCGGAATTGGGGAATGACGCTAGGAATGCGGCTAAATCCGCTTCGGCTCCGGAGAAGTCGCTCAATGCGAAGCGGAGAAGCCCAGAGAGCCAGGCGGCCTGTTCCCGAGCTTCGGTAGGAACAGAACCCGGAGACGCCAGAGCTGTGGCCATGGGCAGGGCGTCCTGGAACCTGCCACGTTCTATGCGGGTAAGCAGCAGGAGTCGGCGGGCTGCCTCTGTCAGGTCGGCGCCGTTGGGCAGGGTCTGGGCCCGGCGCAGGCTTTCTGACAGAAGCTCCTCCATGCGCGCGGCGTCTTCCGGTCCGGAGAAGCGCCAGTAGGCCCTGGCCTGGTGGTAGATGGACCAGGCCGTCAGGACAGGTTCCTTTGAGAGGCGTGCGGCGTCCTCGAAATGCTGGATGGCTGCCTGGGTGTCGCGCTTCGAGTAGAGCGCCTTGCCCTTCAGGTACAGCGCGCGGGCCTGATCCGCTCCCGGAGTTCTGGAGTACTGGTCGATCAGCGCCTGGGCCTTGGCTGTCTGGGACTTGTCCAGCAGAACCTCGATGCGCTCGCGCAGGGCGTCCGGGGAGTCTAATGAATAGGAAATGCGTCCGGCCCTGAACAGTTCCCGGGCCAGGGGCTCGGCCTTCTCGGCCGAAGCTGTCCAAGGCCCGGTAAGGTACAGTTCCCGCAGCAGGCTTTGCGCCGTGGTGTAGTCTCCTGCCGTTGCGGCCGTGGCAGCTCCCCGCCACAAGGCCGCTGGCCTTATGGGGTGCTCGCCCAAGGCCAGGAAACGTTGGTAGCGCTCCAGGGCCTGAGGGGAGCCGAGCCCGTCGAGACAGTAGGCGGAGAGGAGAAGGGCTTCCGGCCCGATGGCCGGCTCAGCCGGATCAATGGCGTCGAACTCGGCGAACGCCCCTCTGTAATCTCCAGCCCGGAACTTCGCATAGCCCAGGAACAGTCCCGCCCATCCGGCCATGGAGGGGAGGGATTGTTTCACCGGAGCCAAGGTCTGGCCGGCTTCGGCATATTGCTTGGAAAGGGCCTGCATGATGCCCAGGGCCAGCGCGTTCTCGGGTGTGCGAGGCTTGGCCGCAAGGGTCTTCATCTTTTCCGCGAGCCCGGCAATAGGCTGGGACAGAGGCCGGGGCATAGGCAGGTCCTGGACGGATTCGGCTGCAAGAACCGGATTGGCCAGCAGGAACAGGGCGGCAGCCAGGATGAGCAGACGTTTCATGCGAAGTTTTTTAGGCCGAATCGCTCCTGGGGGCAAAGGCAAAAGACGGCGGGGGGAGAAGCAAAATTGAAAGGCGCGGCATGCTGATGCACGCCGCGCCTGAGTGTTGGAGAATCTTTGTTGTCTGGTGAAGCTTATGCCTTACGCACGGTGACGAAAAACTCCTGCATGGCCAGGCCTCCGCCAGGAGCTGATTCCACGGCCAAGCCGCCGGGCATGAGCCGGTTGTCGGCAACTCCCTTGCCCTTGGCCCGGGTCTCCACGGGAAGGTCGTGCCCGAACCCGTGCACCATGAAGGCCGCCTCGGGGTGGATGAACTCGGTGACAAAGGCCTTGAGCTTGCCGGAATAGCCGTTGGAGGAAATTTCCACCAGATCGCCGTCCTGGATACCCAGAGCCTTGGCGCGTTCGGCGTTCAGCCACAGGACGTTCTCGCTGAACTGCTCGGCCAGCAGGGGGTTGTTGACGGTATGTCCCTGGGTGTGGACGCCCACCCGGCCGAATGCGATGCGGAACTTGTCGCCCTCTGGCTTGTCGGGAGACGTATACGGGGCCAGGGATTCGAACCCGGCCTTTTCCCACTTTTCACTCACCATCTCGAGCTTGCCCGAAGGGGTGGCGAATTTCAGCTCCTCCACAGGCAAATAGCGCGGCTCGCTGGCAAGCCCAACGAAGCCTTTCTTGGCCAGGTCGTCGATGGTGTAGCCCGTGCCTTCGAGCTGATACGCCCAGATGTCCTCGATGGATTTGAAGGCAAAAGCCTCGATACCTAGCCGCTCGGCCAGCCCGCACAAGATCTCCCAGTCCGCCTTGGTCTCGAAGCGTGGCTGCAAAGCGCGTTGGCGGTAGAAGAACTGGGGTTTGAGCCCACCCTTCTGGGCCACGATGGATTCGCGGGAAAGATAGGGCGAGAGCGGCAGGATCACGTCGGAATACCAGGCGGTGTCCGACCAGGAGAAGGTCACGCTCACCAAAAGGTCCAGCTTGTCCCACACGCGGCGCATGGCGTCCGGATCGGGCATGGCCATGAGCGGGTCGTGGCGGTAGGCGATGTAGGCCTTCACCTCGTACGGGTCGCCGGTGTCGATGGCCTCGAAGGCCTTGTGCACCAGGCCTGGTCCGGCATCGTGGGCGGTGAGCTTCCAGCCTACGCCGTCGGCACGCTTCTCCTCGGGCTTGGGGAAGAGGTCCACGAGCTTTTTGATCCCCTGCTTGCCCACATCCTTTGGGGTGCTGGCGATGGGCAGGCCGCCCTTGGCCCCGATGGAGCCCAGCAGGGCATTTATTATGTAGGCCGTGCGGCAGACGTAGAAGGAGTCCTTGTAGCGCGAGGCCATCCAGCCCGGATGCCAGATGACGTGGGGCGCCGCCTTGGAGAGGTCCTTGGCCAGGGTGGAGATGGCCTTGGCCTCCACCCCGCACTCGCGGGCCGCCCACTCAGGAGAGTAGGGCTCAACGAAGGTGCGCAGGCGGTCCAGGTCCTTGATCCACATTTCGGCATAGGCCTTGTCGTAGAGGCCCTTGTGCAAAAGCTCGTGGATCACGGCCAGATTGAAGGCGTAGTCCGTTCCCGGACGGATCATGAAGAAGTTGTCTGCCTTGCTGGCGGTGACCGTGGCCCGGATGTCGATGCAGGTCAGCTCGCAGCCCTTGCCGATGCCGTCGAGCACGGAGTTGACCTCAGCCACGTTGATGGCCTCGAAGATGTTGCGGGTCTGGAGAACGATGTGCTTGGCGTTGGAGTAGTCGTAGACGAATTCGGTACGCGGCCTGCCAGTTACGGAGCGGCAGCCGTGCTGCACGTTCCTGGCGCAGGCCACGTCGTGGTTGCAGTAGTTTGGCGAGCCCAGAGCGCGCATGAATCCCTGGTGCAGGTCCACGAAGGGGCCGCCCCGGTCGGAAAGAAGCACAGTGCGCGGACCGTGGCGGTCCATGAGCTCCTTTAGTTTCGCGGCGACGTAATCCAGAGCCTCATCCCAGCTGACCCTGGCCCATTTGCCTTCGCCGCGCGCCCCCTGGCGGATCATGGGGTATTGGGGCCGTTCGGCGTCGGCCTCAAGGGCCGGGCCGGCCGCGCCACGGGCGCAAAGGGCTCCCTTGAGGGGAGAGTGGGGGTTGCCCTGGATGAATCGGATCTCGCCGTCCTCCACGTCCACCATTATGGGGCATCGCACGGTGCACATACCGCAGACGCTGAAGATTTCCTTCTTGGACATGAAGACCTCCTGGCATAATCGTCTTGGGAACAAAGTCCGGCTCTCTTATGAACGATCCGGGCCCAGACTGTTTCTTCCTGTCCGTAGCAGTTCCGAAAAAACATGACAAGACTGCATGGAGATTGGGATAATAGTAACATGGGTTGCCTGTGTTCCCTGTAATCTGTATATAGTTCCAACTGGGATTGATGAGTGGAAATCATACTGCAGATGTGTGGAATTGCCGCAGCGAGGCCTTGCGATCTGGCATTATCGCATGCTTGGATCATAATGTCCGGTGCGGCACGCGCTGACAGGCTGGAAGTGGGGGTGGGCCTTGCCTTGCGGGAATCCTTTCATGTATGTAATGTTTTGCCTTTCGCATCGACGGTGTTGAGTTTTCTCAAGCTACTCATAGATGGTTCTTATGAATAACGGGCGGCGTCTGGGTTCGCGATCCATGAGGTTCCGAAACAGCTGTGCGCCCCGACCGGAGCGGGGGTGAGAATGAGCCTTTATTACATCAAAACGGACGCCAAGCGCTGCATCAGCTGCAAGGCCTGCGAAGTCCATTGCAAATCCAAGAACAGGGTGCCGCTCGGGGCAAGGCTTGGACAGCTGGTGAGCGTCGGGCCAGTGAGCAAGGGCGGCAAGCCGAAGATCATGAGTCTTTTCATGCCGTGCTTCCATTGCGAGGAGCCCTGGTGCGTCTCCGCCTGCCCCACCGGGGCCATGACCAGGCGCGAGAAGGACGGCATCGTTTTCGTGCAGCCCAAGCTGTGCGTTGGTTGCAAGGCCTGTATCATCGCCTGCCCCTGGAACGTTCCGCAGTGGGACGAGGCCTCGGGCAAGGCCATTAAATGCGATTTCTGCCGCGACCGCATCGACGCCGGGAAGAACCCCGCCTGCGTCACTGGTTGTACCGCACACGCCCTGGAATTCGTCAGGCCCAACGAGGCCTCGAAATCCATTCGCTCCCAGTGGGGAGAAAAGTTGCTCAAGCACCAGCTCGAAGAGCCGGGGGTGTAACGCCCGGTTTCACGGATAGAACGCATCGAAACATCGCAATAAGGAGCCCCAGCCTATGTCGAGAAAACGCGCAATTGTGGCGATGGTAATGCTGTGCCTCGTCATGGCGTCTTATTACGTGCCTTTCGGCCAAGCCCAGGATCAAAAACCTGCTCCCGCTCAGGCCGCGCCGGCAGCGGATGCGGCCGGGGGCTTAAGCCTCTCCGTTGACAAAGCTTCACTCAGCAACGGCGGCGAGGTAACCGTTTCGGGCAAGACCCAGCCCGGAAAACCCGTGTATATAGAGGTGGCGAACGAGAGCAAGGTTCGCGCAGTGTTCTTCGACGACCGCCCGGACAAGGAAGGCAAGCGTCCCTACAAGCTCTACCTCACCCAGGACCTTCCGGCTTTCTATCAAATCTACACCCCCACCTCCACCAAGGAGGTCTTTGAGAAGTTCAAGGCTCAGGGGCGCAAGTTCCCGTATTCAGACGCTCTGAAAGAACTTGGCGCGGACGTGGCCTACAGCGTTCCTGCCAAGATCGCCATCGACGCATACCAGACCTCGTTTATGGCCTCCATTCTCGGCTCGCGCGGTGACAAGCTCGCGACCCTGGACCCCCAGGAGAACAAACGCCGTTCCATGCAGCTGGTGAAGGCCCGGTTCCGCACCCCGGGGAAGCTGTTGTCCCCCACGGTGCAGGTGCAGCCGGACGGCTCCTACACCTGTAAGGTGAAAATCCCTGACGGCAGCGCCCCTGGAAAGTACACCATCACGGCATTTTCGGATAAGGACCTCAAGTCCAAACCCGTTGTGGTGGACAACGCAATTTCCTTCCCGGTGATGTACATGTCCGGCGCAGGCACCTCCCTGAACGTGTTCTGGCCCTTCCTGCTCACCCTGGGCATCGGTATTTTTGGTGTGCTCATGGGCGCGGGCGGCGGCTTCCTGTTGAACCCCATCCTCCTGTCCATCTGGCCTGCCCTGCCCCACACCATCGTGGCCGGAACCGTGACCCCCACAGTGCTCTTTTCCCAGATGTCGGGCGTCTATAACTACACCAAGATCAAGTTCATCAGCTGGAAACTCGGAATAATCATGGGTCTGGCCATGGCCGCCGGCGGCTTCATCGGGCCCAAACTCACCGAGCTCATCACTCTGGACCAGTTCAAGTTCGTCTTTGGCATCATCTTGTTGATTCTTGCAGCCCTGATGCTCTGGCAGACCACCCCGGGCTATCTGGAAAGGAACAAGAAAGAGCAGGCCATCCTCAAGGAGTTCAAGAAACGCGCTGAGGAATCGGCCAAGGCCAAGGGCTAACCCGGAAAAGGATCAAGGAGCATCATTATGCATATCACAGTGGAATTCTGGGGCCAGGAGTTCAAGGTCAATATCATCGTCGGTTGCATCGGAGCGTTCATTCTGGCCATCGTGGCCTCCATGTTCGGTTTCGGCGGCGGTCCCTTCATGGTGCCGCTCATGACCGTTGTCCTGGGCCTGCCCATGTATCTGGTGGTGGGAAGTTCGCTTCTGGCCATCGCGTTCAACACTCTCATGAGTTCCGTACGCCATTACCAGTTCGGCAATTTCGATCTCACCTTCTTCCTCATCATGTTCCCGGCGGCCATCCTGGGCGGCTTCATCGCCCCCCAGATCGCCAAGCGCATTAGCCCCTTGATGGTGAAGCGCGTGGCCGTGGTGGGGCTCACCCTGCTGGGCCTTTCCCTGTTGGGCGTGTATTAGGTTCTTGCAGTCGTTGTTACCAAAAAGCCCCGCCCGAAACGGCGGGGCTTTTTCATTGGGCTACATTTACATTAGCATTGGGCGCTTGTAGTTATTTTGGGTCCGGACACGGGCAGCTGTTCCCAACCCGTGCGGCAACAGGCTGTCATGGACAAACTAAAAACACTCCTGCCTCCCGTTCTTCTCTTTGCGCTGGTCATGGGGGTAACCCATTGGCATGGCCTCACACGGTTGCACACGGAGCGCGAAAGGCTCGGCGCCGAACTGGATGTCCTCTGTTCCCACAAGGCCGAGACCTTGGAGGAAATCCTCTCCCGGCTGTTGCGCGCATCTGAAATGCTGGCCACATTGATAAGCCAGGACACGCTGGACAGACGCAATTTCGACACAGCCGCCACGGCTGTCCGGGCGGCGTTTCCCGGGGTTGAAACCATGGGGTTCACGTCGGAGGATGCGCCTGGACCCGCCTCCCGAAAGGTTGGGTCCGAGAAACACGGGGCTGCAAGTGGCGGTGAGAGCCAGGAATCCGTCGCAACGCTCTCGGGGCCTTTTAGGCTGCACTCTGGCCAGACCGGATTCATGGGCAGGGCCCCGGTTTTTGAGGAACAGGGGAGGCAACACCGTCTCTTGGGTTTCGTAACAGCGGTGATGACTCTTGAAACGGCAGAGAAGCTTGCTGGGCTTGGAACCCTGGCGGAATATGGCTACGGCTATGGAATCGAGGTGCGGGCAGGGGCATCGGATAATTGGGAACTGCTGTCCGGAGAGTATTTACGGAAGGCGATGACCACTGTCCGTCCGTTGCACATCAAGGGAGTTACACTGCGTCTGCTCCTTGGCAGGACTGAAATCTTGGCGAGCCTTGGAGGATACTGGGAAGGGTATGTTGGGGGCACGGCCATTGCCCTTTCCATGTCGGTGCTACTTTTCTTGCACTTGCGTCAAGCTGGTCGAATACGGTCGCAGGTGCCGTTGCGTACCGCAAAGCTTAATATGGTCAACAAAGGCCTCGGAGAGGAAATCCGTAAGCGAAGGCAAATTTCCAAGGGGCTTGAACCTCCCAAAGAGTTCAGCCGGGCATTGGTAAAGAACAACGGCGGTGGGCTTAAATGCGGGAATGCCAAAACACGGGGGAAACCGGGGACGTTTTCCGATAGCAACGACCTCCAGAGCCTGTCAGAACTGGTAGAGGGGCTTTCCGGCATGCGAGTGCTCATAGTGGACGACAGCCCCTTCGGTCGCCACACGGCAAGAGAAGTGCTCGGGCATGCGGAAATTGTAGCGACCGTGGCCGAGAGCGGACTTCTGGCCGTGGAGGCGCTCCGGCGTGAAGAGTTCGACGCTGTCTTGCTTGATATTGCCATGCCGGACATGGATGGGTTTGAAACTTTGAAGGCCATCCGTGAACTGCCGGGTGGCAAGGATCTGCCTGTCATCGCGCTCACCGGGCGCGTCTCCCACGAAGACAGAATCCGTTCGCTGGAAGCGGGAATGGACGACCATCTCACCAAGCCGATTGACGCTGCTTCACTGTTCGCCGCCTTGCGGCTTGCCTCCCTCCGGCGCAGTGGCGAGCGGGAACCGGCCGCCATGGATTCCCGGCATGCACTGGCCCTGCTTATGGGCAACCGGGAACTCTATGCCCGCCTGCTCACGGGGTTCCTGCGGGAGTATGAGGAGTCCGGGCAGCTCATGGACGAACTCATCACATCCGGGGCGACCGGTGACGCTGTTGTTCTGGCCCATTCCATCAAGGGGCTGGCGGCGAACCTTGGGGGAGAAAAGCTCAGCCGGGCTTCACTGGAGCTTGAATCCGCGCTCCGCGAGTCCGATACCACTCGAATTCCCCCTGCGCTCGAGGCCTTCAAGCATGCGGTGCGTGAGTTTTCCCTCCATGCGCAACAGACAGCGGAGGAAATGACAAGGGCAATATAACCTGCCGAATTCAATACGACTTATTTAGGTGGCTTTTCGAGCTCGTTGGTCGTAAGGACCCTCGGAGTGACGTTTTGGTGCATGAGTAGAAGTACCCTCCAGCTACCGAGACCGTAGTGAAATCCAGCCTCCGTGTCCTTATACTCCACGCCCTTGAGAAAGTGTCGGAAGACCTGGTGGGCATCCTGTCGCAAGCGGGTTTTTCTCCTGTCTATGCCTGGGTGGATTCACACGCCTCGCTCGAAACGCGCCTTTCTTCTCACGATTGGGACGTCGTCCTGGCCGGGACGCACCTGCCGGGAACCACGATGAGAGAGGCTCTCGCAACAATTCGCTCCAAGAGTCCGGACTCCCCGGTTCTCTTGCTTCAAGATCCCGCCGCCGGTGCGAACGACTCCCTTCCGGAAGGTCTTCAGTACCTGGAGAGGGTGGGGCTCGACGACACCGATCACCTGGTCCAAAGCCTGCGGCGCGTGCTTGGAAGCAGCCTGCCGGAGTTTCCGGCTTCCGGAAAAGACTCTTCTCTCTTTCTGCAGCGGTCATTTTTTGAACAGCTCTTTGAGAATTCCCCCCAGGCCATCGCCATTACCGGCAATGATATCGAAGTGATAGAGGTGAACCGGGGGTTCGAGGAACTGTTCGGGTACACGCCGTGCGAGGTCAAAGGGCGTTCGCTCTCGGAGTTGGTTGTCCCGCAGGACATGCTGGACGAGGCGAGTGATTTGCGGAACAGGGCGTTCAAGGACGGCATGGTACAGCGCGAAACGGTCCGGGTGCGCAAAAACGGGGAACGGGTCCATGTGCTGGTGGTGGTTAGCCCCATAAATGCCGGCGGTATCCGCGTCGGTCTTTTCTGGATCTATACGGACATCACCGCCCGCAAGAAAACAGAGGAAGCGCTGCGCGTTGCCGAGAAGAGATATCGCGGCGTCTTCCAGAACGCGGTCATGGGCATATTCCAGGCCACGCTCGATTTGAAGCTCACCATGGTCAACCCTGCCCTGGCAGACATTCTGGGCTGCAACTCCACCGACGAACTGCTCGCCCGTCCCGACCTGTGCGAGCTCTTCCTGGACGATCCCGAGAAGTGCGGCGAACTCTGGAGTTTGCTGGAGCAAAACGGTGAAGTGTCCGGTTTCGAAGTGCCGACCCACAGGCAGGACGGGCAGCCCATCTGGCTGGCGCTAAGCGGGAGGATCGTGCAGGGGGCGTCAGGTTCCCAGCGTTTCCTGGAAGGAACGGTGGAGAACATCACCGCCCGCAAACTGGCCGAGGAGCGTCTGCGCCTTGCCGAGGAAAAGTTCAGGGCCATTTTCGAAAACGCGCAGGAAGGCATCTTTCAGACCACTCCGGACGGACGCTACATCTCAACCAACTCCGCTCTGGCCCGCATTTACGGGTACGATTCTCCCACACAGCTCATTGAAGAGATCACGGATATTGGGAACATGCTCTACGTCCGCCCTGACAAGCGTGACGAGTTCAAGGAGATCATGGCGCGCGATGGCCGGGTGTCCGGTTTCGAGTCCCGGGTGTATCGCAAGGACGGCAAGATTATCTGGATCAGCGAGCACGCCCGGCTGGTGCGGGGGGAGGACGGGCAGCCCCTGTACTACGAGGGTTCGGTGAGCGATATCACCATGCGCAAACGGGCCGAAGAGGAACTCAGACGGGCTGAAGCCAAATACCGCTCCATTTTCGAAAATTCCCTGGAAGGCATCTACCAGACCACTCCCGACGGCCGCTACCTCTCGGCCAATCCTGCCTTGGCGCGAATTTTCGGTTACTCCTCGCCCGAGGCGCTCATGGAGGACCTGGGCGATCATGCCGAGCAGCTGTATGTCGATCGGGCCCGCCGGGAAGAATTCAGGAAGATCCTCTCCGAATCCGGGCAGGTGCTGGATTTCGTGTCCGAAATCAACCGCAAAGACGGGGTGATGGTGTGGGTCAGCGAGAGTGCCTGGGAAGTGCGCAACGAGGACGGCGTTCTCCAGCACTACGAAGGCCAGGTCCAGGACATAACCGCTCGTAAAAACGTGGAGCAGCAGCTCAGGCATCAGGCCTTTCACGACGCCCTGACCGGTCTGCCCAACCGGATTCTGTTCATGGACCGGCTGGAATGGGCGCTCAGGCGTTCCCAGCGCAAGCACGGCTACCGGTTCGCGGTCTTTTTCCTGGATCTGGACCGATTCAAGATCATTAACGACAGCCTGGGGCACATGGCCGGGGACGCTCTTTTGGTTGAGGTCTCGGCCCGGCTCAAGCAGGCGCTTCGTCCCATGGACACCGTGGCCAGATTCGGCGGGGATGAATTCGCGGCGCTGGTGGATGACATATCCGGCACATTGGACGCCACTCGGGTGCTCAGCAGGCTAAACGACGAGCTCTCCAGGCCGTTTAAGATCCAAGGCCGCCAGATGTACACTTCCGCCAGCATCGGGGTGGTGCTCAAAACCTGGACCTACGAACGGCCCGAGCACCTCATCCGCGACGCCGACATCGCCATGTACCGGGCCAAGACTTTGGGAAAGGACCGGTACGAAATATTCGACCCGACCATGCATCAGGCTGCCACCTCTATACTGCAGCTGGAGACCGACCTCAGGCTGGCCCTGGAGCGAAAGGAGTTCCTGCTCCATTACCAGCCCATAGTGAACATGGAAACCGGGCGGCTCCAAGGGTTCGAGGCGCTAGTCCGCTGGAACCATCCCACGCGCGGTCTTACCCCTCCCGGCGAGTTCATCCCCCTGGCCGAGGAAACGGGTCTCATCCTGCCCATCGGCAGCTGGGTGCTCAAAAGCGCCTGCAGCCAGCTTGCCCTCTGGCAGAAGCTGCTGCCCGCGGATGAAACCCTGACCATGAGCGTGAATCTCTCCGCCAAACAATTCATGCACCTGGATTTGGTGCATGAAATACGGGCGGTCCTGGAGGAGACAGGCATCCCGCCGGAGTCACTCAAGCTTGAGATAACCGAAACCAAGGTCATGGAGAATGCGGAATTCGCGTCGCGAATGCTCTGCCACCTGAAGGACCTTGGTGTGAAGATAAGTATTGACGATTTCGGGACGGGATATTCGTCTCTCGCCTACCTGCACAGCTTCCCCCTGGACAGCCTGAAGATCGACCGCAGCTTCGTGGGCAAGATGAGCGAAGGCCAGGAGAACGCGGATATCGTCGGGGCCATAGTCAACCTGGCCCATAACCTCGGCCTGGAGGTGATCGCCGAGGGAGTGGAGATGCACGGACAGTGGGACGGCCTCAAGGGGTTGGCCTGCCAGTACGGGCAGGGGTTCCTCTTTTCCAAACCTGTGCCGTGTGAGGAGGCCCAGGCTCTGCTCGGCAAGGATTTCAGGCCCTCCTGATTCCCAAACTCCAAAGGAAATGGTAGCTCGGGGCATGATCAAACGGTTGATGCCATTGCTTGCCTTACTGGCCATTACTCTTCCCGCCTGGGCCCAGCAGGGGGGAAACGTGTGGCCAACGACGCCAGGTTCGCCTGAAGCCCCGTCGCTTCACGAGCGCAAGGCCAAGGCCGAGGAGCAGGGCAGGGATCTTCAGACGAAGCTTGGCGACGACGAAGAGCTGGTAAGGAAATACGTACGGCCCGGCATGGGTATGGCCGAAGTGCGGGGCTTTTTGGGTGAGCCGCGCGGAGTTGCGGCGTCGGTCCAATCCGGCCGCTATGTGTGCCTGGGGTATGGCCGGGTCTGGGTGGTGTTCGAGGACGGGCAGGTCAGCTGCTTGCGGTCACGGCTTGAATATGTGGCCCGCTATGACTCGAATTGTCACTGCGCGGGAAACACCATGAATCTCATTCCATTCCAGCAGCCTTGACAGCCCATGGACCTGGGCGCTAGACCCTTTGCGCATCCTCCTGAAATTGCCAGCCAAACTCCGGAGACGGACATGCGCGTGCTTATCGTCGATGACGATTACTACAGCCGTAGCTTCCTGGAATACATTCTCCACCCCTATGCCGTCTGTGACGTGGCTGAAAATGGGGAGGAGGCTGTCATGGCCTTTCACCTGGCCCTCAAGGAAAAGAAACCCTACGACCTGATCTGCATGGATTTGCGCATGCCTGAGGTCGACGGGGCCGAGGCTATGCGCGAGATCCGCGAGGTGGAGAAGGACCACGGCATCGACAGGGGCGGTTGGGCCAAGATCATCATCACCTCGGTTCTCGAGGATGCTGAAGACACCCACAACGCCATGTTCTTGGGCGACGCGGTTGCCTTCCTCCAGAAGCCCGTCGAGGAGAAGGCCCTGCTCGCGGAGCTCAAAAGGCTCGAACTCATAAACGAGTAGCCAGGGCCTGACGCATTCTTTTTACGCGTCCTGCTTTGGGCAGGGCAGCATCCTTTTTAAATCTCCCGTCCGTTTTTTTTGAGGCAGAACCTTGCTGCGATTTCCGCTGTGGGGCTTTCGTGGTCATCGCCTCTTGCCAACTCCCAGACTTTCCCTCATGATGAGATCATGGGAAAACACCTTCTGCTCGTGGGCGGCGGGCACGCCCACCTCACGGTTCTCGCGAACCTCGCCGCCTATCAGGACGCCGGACACCACGTCACTCTGGTGAGCCCGGCCGACTACCACTATTATTCCGGAATGGGGCCGGGAATGCTCTCCGGCTATTATTCCCCTCAGGAATGCCGGTTCCATGTACGCAAAATGGCTGAGCAAGGCGGAGCGACCTTCATCCGGAGCAGGGCCGTATCAATTGAACCGGAGAAGAACGTTGTCCACCTGGAAAACGACATGTCCGTGGGCTACGATGTCTGCTCCTTCAACACCGGTTCGCTGCCGCCGACCAAGGTGACGGGTTCCGGCAGGCCCGGGGTTTTTCCGGTAAAGCCCATCGACAACCTGCTCAAGGCCAAGCTCCGCCTCGAGGAGGTGCTTAAGAGCGGGCGCACCCCAAAGGTGCTGGTGATCGGCGGCGGTCCGGCCGGATTCGAACTGGCCGGGAACGCCTGCCAGTTGATAAATTGTGGCTGCATGGAGACTCCTGACGTGTCCATCGCGCCGGGCTCGGTCATGCTCAAACGGTTCCCGGAAAGAGTGCGGCAGCTGGCCTACAGGTCGCTGGCCAGGCGGGGCATCAAAATATTCGAGGGGCTTGGCGTGTCGCGCCTGGATGAATCCGAGGCCATACTTACTGATGGGTTGAAGGTGCCTTACGACGTGGCGTTCTTGGCAATCGGCGTGTTGCCCCAGCCTGACTTGAAGCGCTTCGGGGTAAAGATGGGTCCCAAGGGTGGCCTCCTGGTGGACAAGTATTTGCGGAGCGTCAGCCATCCGAACATCTTTGGCGGAGGGGACTGCATCAGTTTCGAACCCAAGGAGCTGGACAAGGTCGGGGTTTACCCGGTGCGGCAGAACCCAGTGCTGCACCAGAACCTGATGGCCGCGCTGGGCGGTGGGGATCTCATGGAGTTCACCGGCACCGCCGGGGGGTATCTGCTGATACTCAACTGCGGCGACGGCCGGGGAATTCTGGGCAAGGGGTGGCTTGCCTACGAGGGGCAGACCGCGTTCTGGCTGAAGGACCGCATCGACCGGGCCTTCATGAAGAAGTTTCAGATAAGCGGGGAGCTGGAAGAAGAGGAGTAGCCGGCCAATGTTTAGGCCATCTCCCTCATCACCTCGGCCATGTGCTTTTCCCCGGCCTCACGCAGGATCTCCCCGATCTCATTGTCGAAACGCTGCCGGTAGTGCGCCACCAGGGCCTCGTTGGTCATGACCATGTCCAGCTGCCTGGTGTGCATCAAGAGATAGCCGATCACCCGGAGCCTATCGAGCATCACGTCCATGGGGCCCTTGGCGTACACGGCCCGCATTTCGTCGACTTGTCTCTCCACCCGGAAATTGTAGCTTTCGAGCACCTCGGACACGAACCGGGCTCTTCGTGCGCGCCGGTCCTGCTCAGCGGCTCCGCCCTTTAACTGGAAGCTCACGTAGTTTTCATTCTCCCGTTCATCCACCAGGGCTTCCACGGTGCAGAAGTGGTAGCCAAAGCGCGAACTCAGGCACATGTAATGCCTGGAGATCATGAAATAATTACCCTGCGCGTATTCCTGGTCCACATGGGCGATATTCCGGTTCACAGTGGAGTGGGCCACGATGTGTAGAAGGCCAGCCGCGTCCACCGGAGGAGGGCCCTCCCAGGGTACGGCCACGAACCCCTCCCACAGGGCGTGGACCGGGTCGCAGGCGATATCCTCCATGGTGACGTATTTGCCCTTCACCTCATGGGTGAAACCGTCGTCTAAGTTCACGAAGAACCATTTCATGGGAACACGGTACTTGAGCTGCTTTGAGGCCCGTTTGGAGAACTGGAAATCCTGGCCGAAACGGAACATCTCCACCACGGATTTTTCGTGGGAGAAGCGGGTGATGTCGTGGAGAGTCTTGCAGTTCTCCGGAATGAACTCCGGCGAGCCTGGGTCCAGAAGGTTGAGGGGGGCCACAAGGTCCAGAACGTCCCGCAGAATGGCGTGCATGGGCGAGAGGAGGTTGTGGTGTTCCTCTTTGGGCGGTGCCAGGGCCAGAAGACCTTCGACCTTCCCGGAGTAGACAGCCAGGCCGTCCGCGTCCACGGTGACCTCGGATTTTCCGGAGAGCGCGGCCACAGCACCTTCCACACCCATGAGCGCGGGCACGCCGAATTCGCGGGCCACGTTGGAGAGGTGCCCTGCGGAACTGCCTCGTTCGGCGATGACGGCCGAGGCTTTGCTCAGAAGCGTGGCCCAGCGCGGCAAGGCCTCGGCGCAGAGAAGAACCCCGCCATCGGGAAAGGTGAGCATGTCCATGTCGCGCCGGACCAGGTGAATTTTTCCTGCGGCCACTCCCGGACTTCCGGTAACTCCGCCGGAGAGCAGCGGTTTGCCGAATTGGCCTTCAGGCCGCTTGGCCCGCCCGGTCTCCATTTGTTTCAAGGGCCGGCACTGAAGAAGAAAGATTTGCCGGTCCTCGTCCATGGCCCATTCGATGTCCAAGGGCTCCGCGTAGGTCTTGTCCAGGGCGATGGCGATCTCGCCCAGGCGCAGGGCTTCCTCCTCGGTGAGGCTTGGTTGCCCGGCCAGAGGGCCGGCTTCCTCCTGGCGGCATACGCCCGCAACGTCGTCGCACTTGTAGATGCGGTCCTTGACGGAGATGTGGCTGTCCACCAGCTTCGGGGGGGAGCCTCTTTTTATCACGAACAGGTCCGAGGCCACGGCCCCGTCCACCACGGTCTTGGCCAGGCCCCAGGACGAGTGGATGAAGACCTCGTCGTCACGGATGGACATGGGGTTGCGCGAGTAGATGACCCCGCCGGCCCTGGCGTGGATCATGGCCATGCAGCCAACGCACATGGCCACGTCTTCGTCGGGAATGCCCTTGGCCAGGCGGTAGGTCACGGCCTGGGGGCTGTACTTGCTGGCCACGATTTCCTTGTAGGTGATGAGAAGTTCCTCGGCGCTTACATTCAAGACGCTGCGAAACTGGCCGGCAAAGGACTGCCCCAGGGCGTCCTCTCCAAGGGCGCTTGAGCGCAGGGAAACCCGCACCCCGGGCATGGTCTTAGATTCAAGCTTTTTATATGCTTCGGTGAGCGCGTCGGCCACGCTCTGGGGAAGCTCGGCATTCACGATCATCTGCTGTATCTGCGAGCACAGCGGCAAGAGCGTGGCATGGTCGTCCGCGCCCACTGCCTGTATCATGCGGTTGACCTCTTCCAGGAGGCCCGTGTCCTCCATGAAACGGGCGTAGGCCAGCGAGGTTACGGCGAATCCGGCGGGAACCGGGAGGTTCAGCCGGGTCATGATATCGCCCAGGTTGGCCATCTTGGAGCCCACCTGGTCGGCTTTTTCCCTTCCCACCTCTTCCAGAGGCAGCACCAGTTCAGTGGCAACGGTCTGGGGCTGGCGGTCCAGCACGGCCCCGATCTGGGACTGGATGTCCTTTAGGCGGTCAAAAAGCACGTCGTATTTTGACGGTGCGATCTCCGAGAGGTGTTTGACGATGCGGAAGACGTTGACCGAAGCGGCCGTGGCCTGGGAACGCACGAAGGACATGCCGAAGATGAACTGGCCGCGCATGGCCTGCTCCATCTCGCTCATGATGGCCAAGGTTTTCTTGTTGGCCGTTAAAAGCAGCCGGAAATTGTGGTAGCGTTTCTTGAACTCGGCCAGAATCTCCTCGTCGGAAAGACCATGGCGCAAGTCTTCGCCACCGCCGACCAGGTTCGAGAAGAATGTTTTCAGGCGTGTGAACACGGATGAATCAGCCCGTCAGACATTTCTTCTTGTTGGCATCCTGGATCTTGTACAGCAGATCGTCCAGCTCCACGGGTTTCATGAGGTAGTCGAAGGCTCCAAGTTCCATGCCGCGCATGGCCACCTCAACATTGGCGTGGGCGGTGAGCATGACCACCTCGAGTTCGGGCTTTACGGCCTTGATCTTCTGCAGTGCCTCGATGCCGTCCATGCCAGGCATCTTCACGTCCAGCACCACCACGTCGAGTTCCTGGGCAGTCACGGTGTCCAGGGCCTCCTGCCCGGAATGTGCCAGGTGGACGGTAAGTCCACGACGGGAAAGGCGTTTCCCCAAAGTATCGATGAATTCGGCCTCGTCATCCACTAGCAAAACCCTGCACGTGCTCACGGCGAAATCCTCCTGGGCAAGACGAGTTTTAAAATTACTCTTTACCTCGCGAAATGCAAGGCGGTCGTGGGTATGGCCTTTTGACCGGCCCGGAGATACATCCCGTTGGTCATGAGTCTTGAGATCATACTCGACAACGTCCGGGTGAGCCGCAGCGGCACCCCCATCCTGGACAGTGTATCGTGGCATCTTCCCCCGGGAGGGAGAGTGGCTTTGGTGGGCGGCAACGGAGCCGGGAAGTCCACCTTGTTGCGTCTTGCCCGCGGAGAAATCTGGCCAGATCAGCTTCCGGGCGGCGGCTACGCGGGGCAACGGCTCTACATCGTGGATGGGCAGGTCACGCCAAGCCCCATAGAAGCTCGCGAACGAATCGGTCTTGCCGGGGCCGACCTGCGCGACCTGTATCGGCGCAGAGGCTGGAACCCTTCGGGCTGGCTGATTGCTGTGTCCGGGCTGACGGATTCCCCGCTACCTTCCGGCACAGTGGGCGAAGATGAGCGGCGCCTCGCCCTGGAAGCACTCGAAACCCTGGGCCTCTCCGAGCTTGCCTACCGTCCGTTCCAGGAACTGTCCCAGGGGCAGGCAATGGCTGTTCTTTTGGCCAGGGCCATGGTTCGCTCTCCGCAGTGGCTTTTTCTGGACGAGGCCACCGACGGTCTGGACGTCTCTTCCAGAAGGCTGCTGCACAGTGTGTTGGAGCGGCTGGCCGGGCAGGGAGTCGGATTGGCGGCCGCTACCCACCATCCCGCGAGCCTGCCTGACTTGGGCTTTGACGCCACGCTGCTTGAGGACGGCAGGGCGGTGATGCGCGGCAGCCTCAAGGAAATGGCGAAACGCCATTCTCCTGTCCGGCAAGCTCGCCGGGCCGTTCCAGCAAAGGCACCTCCCGGTCCGGCGCTCCTGGAAGTGCGTGAAGCAAGTGTGGTTCTTTCCGGCAACGAGGTGCTCACGGACATCAACTGGACCCTTGAGCCGGGCCAGCATTGGGTTGTGGCCGGGCGAAACGGTGCTGGAAAGTCGAGCTTCGTGAAACTTTTGGCCGGGGATCTGCATCCCGCTTCGGGCAGCATAACGCGATTCGGCCTGGCGGAACCGGTCAGCTTGTGGGATTTGCGCTCCCATATCGGCCTTGTCTCCTGGGAATGGCAGGCGGAATATCCTCACGGATTCACGGTGCGCGAAGCGCTTGTCTCCGGCTTTTTCGGCAGCTTCGGGCTCTACGAGGAACCAACCCCCGACATGCTGGCCACGGCCGCGAGCTGGATGGACAGGCTGGGGCTGTCACCTCTGGCGGACAGGCCTATGTCCACCCTGTCGCAGGGGCAGGCCCGAAAAACCATGATCGGCAGGGCCCTGGCCTTTGACCCAGAGGTCATCCTGCTGGACGAGCCGCTGGGGGGTCTAGACCCACGGGCTCGAAGCGGAATTTTGGCCCTCCTGGACGACCTTGCCGCCCACGGCAAGAATCTGGTGATGGTCACCCACAATCCGCTTGAGATTCCCTCGGCCGTGAATCACGCCCTGGTTCTCGAGCACGGCCGCATACTTGCCTCGGGCCCAGTGACAGAAGCTTTGGGCGCCTACAACCCTTAGAAAGGGAGCCGACATGCCCTCCACGATCGATTACGACGCCATCTGCGCCGTGGCCCGCCTGGCCGGGCAGGCAATCATGCAGATCTACTCAACGGATTTCGAGGTGGAATTAAAGGACGATCAGTCCCCGATCACCAGGGCGGACAGAGCCTCCAACGAGATCATTCTCCAGTCGTTGGCGGCGCTGCACCCGGACATACCGGTATTGTCCGAGGAGACGCCCAAACCAGCCTACAGCGAGCGTCGGAAGTGGAAGCGTTTCTGGCTGGTGGATCCTCTGGACGGCACCAAGGAATTCGTGAAGCGAAACGGCGAATTTTCTGTGAACATCGGGTTGGTGGAGAATTGCAGGCCCGTGTTCGGTGTTTTGTACGTGCCCGTGACGGACACCCTCTATGCCGGGGGGCCTGGCATGGGCAGCCTAAAGTACCAGGGCGGAGAGAAACAGACCATTCATGCCCATGCGCCAAAGTCAGGGGAACCTCTGCTCGTGGTTGGGAGCCGGTCGCACCCGGATGAGCGCTTGACCGCCTACCTTGAGCGCTTCCCGAACCACAGGATGGTGGCGGCCGGATCAGCCTTGAAGCTCGGGCTGGTGGCCGAGGGCGCGGCACACCTGTATCCGCGATTCAACCGCACCTGGGAGTGGGACACGGCCGCGGGGCACGCCATTGTCCTTGGTGCTGGCGGGAGCTTTCAGGCCATGGGGGGCGGCGAATTTTTGTACAACAAGGAAGAGCTGGTGAACGGCGGTTTCGAAGCCAAGGGGTGGGTGGAATAGCTGGATTGTTGGAGTTGAAGAGGCCTCCGGCGGCCAAAGGGGCCAAGCCCCTTTGGAATCCCATATTGTTTGCGCCCGATTTCCCGGCATGCCGGAAAATCGGGCGCAAACGAATTGAGGGGTCCAGGGGAAATCATTTCCCCTGGCGGGGGGCGGGGCGGAGCCCCGCTTTCTACCTCTTTATTCTTCTCCCAAATGACCGGTGGCCGGTTGTTCGTGGGTCAGGCAGTGCAGGGTGCCGAAGCCCCAGACAAGATCAACGGCATGAATGCCCACCACATCCCGGTCCGGGAAACACTCGCTTAGAATCCCCAGGGCCTTGCGGTCGAATATGTCGTTGAAGGTAGGCACCAGCACGGTGCCGTTGGCGATATAGAAATTCGCATAGCTGGCCGGGACCCTTACCCCGTCGAAAAAGAGCGGCTCGGGCATGGGCAGGCCGATCACCTCGAGCGTGCCGCCGTCCGCGAGTCTCACTCCCTCCAGCCTTTCCCGGTTCTCCTGCAGGGGGCGGTAGTTGGCGTCCGAAGGGTCGTTTTCCTTGCACAGTACAACGGTGCGGGGCCCCACGAAGCGGCATAGGTCGTCAACGTGACCGTGGGTGTCGTCGCCAGCGATGCCCTGGCCAAGCCAGACCACCTGCTTGATTCCCAGATACTTCTTGAACACCTGCTCGTAGTCCTTGGCCGCCATGCCCGGATTTCGCACCTGGGTGACGGGGTCCAGGAAACATTCCTCGGTGGTCAGCAGCACACCCTGGCCGTTGCAGTCGATGCCGCCGCCCTCCAGCACCACGGTGCGTTCGCCCAGCACAGCGTCCACGGCCGGGATTTTGAGAGCCTCGGCAACCTTGGCGGTGGCTGCGGCGTCCAGGGTATGGTCGGAGTACTTGGCCCAGCCCGTGAAGACGAAGCGCACGGCCCGGGCGCGGGGCGACTTCTGGCGCACGGTGAAGGCCGGGAGCATGTCCCGGCACCAGCCACGGTCGGTGGGGATATGGTAGAAATGCACGCGTGAGGCGTCCACTCCCACCTTGGCAAGTACGCGCCTGGCTTTAGCCTCCCAGAGGGCGTCGTCCACCAGGATGCGCACCTTCTCGTAGGGGGCGAGCTTGCGCACTATCTCGCCGAACACCCAGCCTATGGGGTGGAACTTGCCGGGCCAGTCGTTGGAGTTCTTGGGCCAGGCAATCCAGGTTGCTGCATGGGGCTCCCATTCTGCGGGAAGGCGGTAGTCGGCGGACATGGTCATGTAAGAAGCCTCCGGTGGGCAAAGGGCTTTCGCCCTCTGCACTCCCATACGGCTTCGCGACGTATTTTCGAGACAGACGCGAAGCTTGCTAAAGTTTTTTGGAAGGGGGCAGGGGAAACCTTTTGTTCACTTAGGTTTCCCCCGGTCTTCTCCTACTCGTCGATGAATCTCTTCTCCAGCGGCCCGTACGCATCAATTCTGCGGTCTCGCAGGAAGGGCCAGTGGGTGCGGGTGGTGTCCACCTGCTTGGGGTTCACCTCGGCCAGGATGATCTCCTCCTTGTCGGTGGAGGCCTGGGCGAGAATGGTGCCCATTGGTCCGCAGATGAAGCTCGATCCCCAGAATTCCAGGCCGTCGCCGCCCGTTTCCGGAATTTCGTGCCCCACGCGGTTCACTGCGGCCACGTAGCAGCCGTTGGCAATGGCGTGGGCGCGCTGGATGGTGATCCAGGCGTCTCGCTGTTCGACCCCGTACTGGGCCTTTTCGGAAGGGTGCCAACCGATGGCCGTGGGGTAGAAGATGATATTGGAGCCGCGCATGGCGGTGAGGCGCGCGGCTTCGGGGTACCACTGGTCCCAGCAGATTAGGGTGCCCACCGGGCCGACAGGAGTGTCGAAGCGCTTGAACCCCAGGTCGCCCGGGGCGAAGTAGAATTTTTCGTAGAAGAGCGGGTCGTCCGGGATGTGCATCTTGCGGTACACACCGATGATGCCCGCGTCTGGACCGACGACGGCCAGGGAGTTGTGGTAGAGCCCGGCGGCCCGGCGCTCGAAGATGGGGGCGATGATGGTGGCCGAGGAGAGCTTGGCGGCCTTGCCCAGTGCGTCCGTGGTCGGGCCGGGAATGGGCTCGGCCAGGGAGAAGTGGGCGTGGTCCTCGGTCTGGCAGAAATAGGGGGTGGCGAAGAGCTCCGGCAGGCACAGGAGCTTGGCTCCCTGTTTCTCGGCCTGGGCGCAGAGGTCGGCGGCCTTTTCTATGGAACGGCTCGGGGTGTCGGCCGGGGCCATCTGTATGAGGGCTACTGTGAAGGGCTTGTGATGGGGCATGGGGGTACCTCGCTGATACTCGGAGCTGAGAAAAAGTTGATAACCTGTGGGGGCGCGGGGAACAAGTGCCTCGCATACATCACCGGGCAACCCGGATGTATTGCGGCAATGATTTAAGCGATACCCAGGCGCGAAAGCCCGTCCCAGACCATGTGGGCTGCCAAAAGCATGAGGAGCGCCCCAAGCACCCGCATGGTCCAGACGTAGCCAGGGCCGGACAGAAAACGCGAGAACCTTCCGGAGAGCCAAGCCAGGGCGATGTTGGTGCCGACAAGCAGAAGGTAGAAGCTCAAAAGGAAAGCAGCGGCGGCTGCGAGTGAGCTTTTATAGGCCGCAAGCAGGGTGGGCGAACCCACCGTTCCCCAGAACAGGATCATCTTGGGGTTTAAGATGTTGGTGGCCAGGCCTTTGCGCCAGCTCTTGGCCTGGGTGGGCACTCCGGCAAGGTCCACCGGCTTGGCCGTCATTGACCCCCAGCCGAAGCGCATCACAACCGCTCCCCCGATGAGTGATATCGCCCCCATGAGCCATGCCTGGCTGGAAAGCGCTTCCAGCACCAGCAGGCACAGGGCCATCACCGGTAGGTCCGTGAACAGCGGAGCCATGCCAACCCTGGCGCCTTCGCGCGGACCGTGGGTGATGGTCTGCACGCAGATGAGCGCCTGCAAAGGGCCGGGTGTCAGGCTGGCGGCCAGACCCAGGGTGGTGCCGGTGAGCAGAAAAGTAAGAACGTCGTGCATGGGCGGTTTCTTCCGGATGGAGGAGGTGCTAGAAAACCCAGGCAGAGCACCTTGTCAAGACGCGGAGCAGCCATGACCACCAAGCCTCTGTGCATCACCGAGGACCTTATCGCCTATGTGCGGGCCATGCAGCCCGATGAACCGGACATTTTGAAGCGCCTGGGGGCCGAGACCGACACCGACCCCAAGGCGAATATGCGCATAGGCTGGGACCAGGGACGCTTTCTCATGCTCCTGGTGAAACTCATCCAGGCACGGCGAGCCATAGAGATAGGAGTCTACACCGGATACAGCTCCCTGTGTACTGCCCTGGCCCTGCCCGAAGACGGATACCTGCTGGCTTGCGACATCTCCGAATCCTGGACAAGCGTGGCCAGGCGCTACTGGAGCGAGGCCGGGGTGGAACGAAAGATCGAGCTGCGCCTGGCTCCGGCACTGGCCACCCTGGACACTGTGCTGGCATCGGGTTTCGCTGAAACCTTCGACATGGCCTTCATCGACGCGGACAAGGTGAACTACCGGAACTACTACGAGCGTTGCCTTACCCTGTTGCGTCCCGGCGGGTTGATCGTTGTGGACAACACTCTGTGGTACGGCCGGGTGATCGACCAGGCCGTGGATGATCCGGACACCCGGGCCGTCAGGGCCTTCAACGATTTTTTACGCTGCGATTCCAGGGTGGACGCATGTCTGACTGCGGTCGGGGATGGGGTGAGCTTGGCCGTGAAGAAGGAGAGCTGACATGGAGGGTGCACGCTTCAAGGAAGTTTTTCACGGGCAGGCCAACCTGGCGGAGTGGTTCCAGACCCACTTCTGGCACATGGGCGCACTCTGGCAGGCCTTGGCCCTCCTGGGCGCGGCCGCTTTGGGATACCTGCTGGCAAGGCAGCTGTGCGCCAAGCTCGGCAATGTAAGTTTGGACAAACCCGGCCTGAAGGACTGGGTGGACACAAGGCTCTCATCGCTTCTCACGCCGCTTTTTGGCCTGTTGTTGATCCAGGTGGTCTACTGGAGTTCCATGGCACGGGGTTGGCCCTTGGCCGTGACCGAATTCGGCATAAAGTTTTCCGAGGCTTGGCTGGTAATACAGCTGTTCGCGTCCATCCTGTTGCCTCCCGGATGGACCAAAGCTGTGACCGCGGCTGTTGTGGGTGCTTTTTTTCTTGAGGTGCTGGGGATTCTCGATCCCATGCTGGCCTACATGGACAAGTTGGCCCTGACCTTCGACAACGAGAGGGTCTCGGTGCTGGAGATCGTCAAGGCAGTGCTGCTTCTGGCAGTGATGCTGCCGCTCATAAACAAGTTCTGTGCCCTGATGGAGGCAGGCCTGGAACGAGTGGCCGAGATGAAGCCCAGGGTCAGGGTGCTCATGATCAAACTCACCAAGGCCGGGTTCTACATCGTGGCCTTTGTGACAGCCCTCGATTTGGTGGGCATCAACCTGCAAATGCTCACGGTGTTCAGCGGCGCCGTTGGCTTGGGGATCGGCATCGGCCTTCAGAAGGTGGTGTCGAACCTGGTGAGTGGCGTGGTCCTCTTGCTGGACAATTCCATAAAGCCCGGGGACGTGATCGAAGTGGGCGGCGTCTACGGCCGGGTGGAGTCCATGAACGCGCGTTTCGCTTCCATGGTCACCCGCGACGGCAAGTCGTACCTCATCCCCAACGACGAACTCGTTCAGGAGAAGGTGGTGAACTGGACCTTCACCGGGCCCAGCGTGCGGTTGAAGATCCCCGTGGCAGTGGCCTATTCCACCGACTTGAAACTGGCCATGGAACTCATGCTCAAGTCCACAGAAGACAAAGAGCGTGTGCTCGCCAACCCCTCGCCCAACGTGCTCCTCAAGGAATTCGGAAAGGACGGCATCGTGCTGGAGCTTCGGGTTTGGATGGTGCATCCTGAGCGGGGAGTGGCCAACGTTGCCAGTGCCATCCAGACTTCCATGTGGGATTTCTTTACCCAGAATGGAATCGAGTTCCCCTTCCCGCAGAGGGACCTGCACGTGAAGGACCCCCTGAAGGTTCAGGTGGAATACGTGACTCCCGGGCAAGGCGGACAGCAGGACGGGGAAAGCTAGAAAGAGGTTGGCGCCACCCCGGGGGCGGCCTGGGCGAGCACCTTTCGGGCCAGCTTGGACCACACCTCGTCAGGCTCCCAGACTCCGAGCACTTCATCCCATGCGCTGGCCGGATCGAGCCCCTCACGGATAACCCGGTACAGAGCGCAGAACAGGGACGCGCGCCAGTTCTTGGCGCAATGGACCAGCACCTTGCGGTGGCGGTGGGCGTCCAGCCAGTCCTGAAAGGCCAGGTAGTCCTCCACGGTCGGTGCGTCCCAGGCAACGGGCAGCCAGGTGAATTGAAGTCCGGCCATGGAGCACAGCTCGGGCTCCTTGGGCAGGTGGCCGGTGGACGCGTTGGTGGCCAGGTTGATGATGGCCTCGAAACCTTCGTCAGCAAGGATGGGAAAGTGCTCAGGCATGGGCTGGCCTGAAGAGGCCAGCCGTTCGTCGATTGTGGTGAAGTTCAGAATGTCTTGTGAACTCATCATGGAGCGATCACTTCAGGTTGCATCTTCGGCCTTCTCGGCCGGACCTACGCTCGCTATTTCCCCAGGGTGGACAGCTTGGCCAGGTCGATCTGGGCTGCCGTGCTTTTCAAGAGTTCGGTATCCGATGCGCCGGACAGGTGCACGGTCACTGCGAACCGGGGGGGCACCATGATCACCAAATCCGACTCTTTCTCTTTGAGGTTCAGATAGAGGGTGGCCTTGAATCCCTTGATGGTCAGGGACTTGATGACTTCCTCGGTGCTCTCCATGTCCACTTGGCTGACCATGGCAGTGGCTGAACCAAGGGCAGGGCCTCCATCGAAAATGGCCACTTCAAGGCTGGCGTCCCCCTTGGTGAATTCCAGGGCCGCCTCGCTGGCCTCAACCGGGGCTTTCACGGTTGTGCCGTTGGGCGTGCCAGGGGTCCAGCCCGGAATGTTGATGCTCACCAGCGGGATGAGTTCCTTGAAGTTGACGGGCTCGGCGTGGGCCTTACCAGCCAGGGCAAGGGCGAAGAAAACAGCGGTAAACAGGGCGCGTGCGCGCATGATGCCTCCTCAAGTTGTCCGGTACCCGTATTTTCCAGAATCTTACGGTTTTGACAACCACGGCCTTGCCCCCCAAAGCGAATCCACCTAGAAACCAACGATGGGCAAGGAAACTTCACACATACTGGCGGCCGATATCGGGGGGACGAACAGCCGTTTCGCCCTGTTCTCTTCCGGGGATAACCTTGAGCTCCTGAAGCAGGTGAAGCTTGTCACATCGGGATTCGACAGTTTTCGTGATCTCATAGGAGAAGCGCTCTCCGGCCTCGGTGAGCCTTCTTTGCAGGCGGCCGTGCTGGCCGTGGCCGGGCCGGTTGAGGGCGATCGTTTCTGCCGCCCGCCCAACATCGGCTATATCATGGATCTGGACGATCTTCCGTCCGGTTTTCTCCCGAAGCGGACAGTCATGATGAACGATTTCGCGGCCCAAGCGCACGGCTGCCGCCTTTTTTGGGAAGAGCGTTCCACGACAGTGACTCCGGGACGAATGGACGTCAGCTTGACCCAGGCGGTGATCGGGCCTGGAACAGGCCTTGGCAAAACGGCCCTGGTGCCGGTTGGCAGCGAGGGCTACGCACTGTGCGCTTCCGAGGGCGGGCACGCGGCGCTCCCCGTTACCGGTGACCTGGAACACCGCTTTCAGGAATTCGCGCTTGAAGTTCTGGGGGAACCATACGTTCGCTGGGAGAGCGTGGTTTCTGGATCAGGGCTGGCCTTGATTCATCTTTTCCTGACCGGGGAAAAACTCGCCCCGGCCGAGGTGGCCGCAAAACTTACTCCTGAGTCGCCAACAGCCGCATGGTTCGCGAGATTCTTTGGCCGGGCCTGCCGGGATTACGTGCTGGAGGTCCTGGCCCGGGGGGGGCTTTTCATCTCAGGAGGGGTGGTGACCAGGAACCATCTGCTGCTCATCCACCCCGCGTTCATGAAGGAATTCCTCTCAAGCGCCACTCATTCTGACTTGTTGGCCAGGGTGCCCATTCGCCTGGTCACTGACCAACAAGTTGCGCTCTGGGGAGCAGCGTCCCACGGTTTGAAGCTGCTGGCGCGTGGACTGAACGTGTGTTCTTAGGTTTGGCTGATGGACCTACACATGCGGAAAGAAAACAGTACTTCTCAGTTCGGCAATGTTCGCGACTGGGCGTTCCCGGGACGAGGCTTCCAAATGGATGTCCCCGGCCTTATGCTCCCCAGAGAAATGGAATCCTTACTTGGGTGGAGAAGAAGTCCAGAGCATAGCGTCCTTTTGGTTTCCCGATGCGCTGGAGCCAAAGAAATATTGCACTACTGTAGTAAACGCAGAAATCAACGCGCCAATGAGCATCCCGAGGGGACCGTTGTTAGAGAAGGTATCCTTGTCGAGTTGTCCAAAACCTTTTGTTAAAATCAGGATAAAAATAATAGCGAAGGAGATTGTTATAATTGAGGCGATGATGACCAAGTTCCGGTTGGTTTTTGTTGTGATCTCTGGACCGTATATGTCGATAACGCTTTTTTTCTCTTGAGCAAGAATGTACTTCTTGAAGATAGTGTTTGCTGCCTTAACTGCTGCAACAACCTCGCCTTCTTCAATCATGGCCGGTAATTCAACTAAAGAGACCTTTCCAGCTAGGATCATGTTCAGGATCTCTGCGGCCGCTTCTCCTTGACGGGTGTCTTGGCTGCAAAAAGCAGAGGCAAGTTCCGGGGCCTTGTCTTTCAAAACCTTCCCCAATTTTTCCCACTGTGACGTCATGACAAGCACCTCCGTGGATTGAAAGTGTCTTTTCAGTCTACGAATCCCAAATATGCCTTCCCACCGGGGATGATACGGCAGCCCAAATTGCGGTAAGTACCACTTTGTCCTTGCGGGCAATTCCCTGCGTCATAAGGGTCCAGATGCCTTCGGCTAGGGTGAGGTTTGCCTCCTCAAAACTCTTGGGAGCGCCTTGGTCATGCTGTTGAAACTCCCAGTCGTGAATGATGAAAGCGGGACCGTACTCCCAGGGAGAGAAACCGGGAATCCCTTGGAACAACTGTGGAATGCTCCCTCCGTCAGTAAGCATGTCTCCAGGAATGATGTTCTCCCCGGTGTGCCGGGTGAATGAAAAGGGAGGGGCTCCTGTTGGTTGAAAGAACTCGAACCGATTGGGGCCGAGCCAGCGCAGGTGCACCTTCTCATTGAAGGAGCCGTGGGTTACCTTGGGCATTAAGCCCAATGAGAATCCTTGAGGATTAAGTGCCTTGACAACGGAAAACAGTTTGCCGGTATCTATGGGCATACTTCCCTCCGCATAAATAGTCTTTGGAATAGCTATACCAATAAACATACGGATTGTGCTAGGAAAAACGTGGCTATTGCCTTCGCTCCGCAATTTCCATACTTTATAGAAAGAATCTAGACTGTTGAGGAGGCTCGCCATGGCCAAACCTTACCACGATATGGACCTGATTACATTCCAGCGCCGGTTCGGAACCGAAAAGGC